>CAZEUQ010000014.1:0-15523 GCA_964515125.1 uncultured Candidatus Peribacteria bacterium | reverse complement strand
CATGCATGTTCCTTCTTCCAGACAGCATTCCCCATTGCCAGCAATTCTTGCGCAATTGCAGGATCTCTATACTCAGGAGTATCCGCATGGAGCCCCGCAGTTATACGAACGACTGCTCCCACAACTGCCAGATTACATCTCTGCCATCGTCCGTCGTAAACTTGAACTACTCATCCAAAAATCCACGAGTGACAGAAAAAAGCGCTTGGATGATTTAACAAAAAATGAGCGCATGGCTGTATCCATGTTTTTAGATCAGCAAGTCCTTCGTGCCCATATGGATGTTGGTCGCGATGCTGTTCTTTCTAATGCATTCCATACCATTTCTCATTATGAGACACAGCAAATGGTTGTTGCGAACGATTTCGTGAGGGCTGTTGAACAGGAAAAACCTGAGATTCTCGCGCGGCGCGGCGCGATCTTCTTCGATGTGGATGGAACAAAAACAATTGTTGACTGTACCAGCCACGCACATGCTGGAAGGTACCTTGAAGAACTTGCCAAATTTCTTTGCGTGCGTACTCCCGCATTGCAAGATTGGCTGAAGGAGCGGTCCTTGCGTGCCGATTCATTCTCTGTTGCAGGTGATGAATTTGTCATGCTCCTTGAGTCTGAAGAGGAGGCAATCGAGAAAGAGACGCTTGATGCATTTGCAAAACGTGTTCAAGAAGAGATTGCTCACGACAGAATATTGACATCGTTTATTTCCTTCGATGATCCTGAGTTTGTGATGGAATACGATGATTGGAGCGATGAAGATCGCGCACGTTATACGGAAGATCCCGATTCTATGCGTGAGCGTTTTCAAGCATCTCGCGACATGCTTCCCGAGCGATTCATCCCTTCTATCAGTTTTGGATCCGCAACGCTTCTCAAAGGACTGGAAGAAGCACTGTCGCCAGATACAGAAAAATCATCGACACTGGAAGAGCTTGGTGTGAACGCCTTTCGTTTGATGGTCGAACGAGCCGATATGCGCATGAAAGAAGACAAACGTGCATTCCGCGAATCGATGACGGATACAAAATGGAAGAACTTCCTCTTGCGTAATGCGGAGAACCGTCGTTTGCAACAGGAGATCGATAGACTTCATGCGGAGCTTTGTATGATGCTTGAGTGCATCAAAACGCGTGATGATGAAAAGAATCGAGCGGCAGAACTCATGAGGAATTTGGAAGAAGAAAATAAGCGCCTGAGAGAACATGAACTGACATTCACTCGACGCGTCGCTGAACTTGAAAGAGAGGTAGCTGAAAAGGAACTGAAAATTATTTCCCTCGAAAAAGAGAATGCGCAAAAACAATCTCTCCTCGATCACTATCAAGCACAATTTGCGCGTATGCAGGAGGTATCGGACGAACAAGCAGCGTAATCACATTTCCTTGATGGTTCTGGTCAACTATTGCTACAGTGAAGCTCTATGAAAAAAGCTCTCCTCTATTGGATACCAAATGGCGCACTCCTCCTCGTCATGGTTGGGTCCGGCGTGATGTACTTTATTCAACCAGCAGAAATTGCAGCCGTGTTTACACAACTGGGCTACCCCGTGTACACCATGTATTTCAATGCAACGGCGAAGATCCTCGGCGGCATTGCCATCGTCGTTCCGCAGATTCCGCGCTTCCTCAAGGAATTCGCGTATGCGGGATACATCTACATTATTCTTCTCGCGGCGCAGGCAACGATGATGACCATGCCTTTTCCACAGAGCTCATTCATTGTTGTATTCATCGTTCTCTGGGCTTGGGCGTACTGGGCTTTCAGAAGGTATAAAACTGCATAATTCCTCCATTCTCTATGGGAAAACCATGCACATCGTGTGAGAGCTGTCTCATGCCCTTCAGCAAAGATCCTGGCACACGGGAGTCGGACAAGTACTGTAGTTATTGCTTTCAAAATGGGAAACTTTGCTACGAAGGGAATGATCTGAAGGAATTTCAGAAAGTCTGTTACGAGTCGATGATTTCCCATGGTATGCACCCACTCAAGGCGCGATTTTTCTCATGGATGATTCGCTTTGCGCCGCGGTGGAAGAAATCACGATGATGCACCTTTCATTCGCTTCAACTCCGTCACAAGAATAAAACTGACGATCACGAGGAGAAACCACGAACTGAGAATGCTCAAATGCACCACATTCCAACCGTCTTTCTGATGCGTGTATTGCCACGCATGCAGGAACGTTGCGATATTTTCGGCGATCCAAATGAAAAAGCAGATTAAAAGAAATGAAAGCGCGATGGGCATGGATCGTCGTCGTGTTGTCGTGAACGACACACGTGTTTTCCAGAAGATGAAGAAGAGAAGGGGAATCAAGATCCATCGAATATCCCGAACGTACGCATTCGTGAAGAAGTTCAGATAGATCGCAGCGCCGAGGGTTCTGGAAATAACCGGTTTTGGCCAGTTGTGCACTTCCGTGCGGAAGTATCGCCACGATTGCGTGATGAAACTCGCGACGCTCGCATACATGAAGCCGCTAAAGAGGGGAACGCCTGCGATTTTCGTATATGCAAATGAAGGATAGGACCAATAACCATGCTGTACTTTGAAGATTTCGATGATCAGCCCGAGAAGATGAAAGAGACAGATGACTTTCAATTCATCGCGCGTTTCCAGTCTTCCGGCCAACATCATCATCTGCATCAAGAGGCATGCGAGGAAGAGAAGATCGTATCGCGGAAGAAGATCGGAGTTGTATCCTTGCGTGAGAAACAGCATGCCAAAAATAAACACGGGAAAGAGACAGGCGAGCGCATTCTTCACCGTAAAAACTCCAAGTTCATGGAGGTAGTTCTGTGCCGTTCCGTGGGATTCTTTGGACGCAAACGTGCGTTCCAGCCACAGGGAAATTGCAATTTGCATGAGAGGGGATGATAGCGGTGGTTTGTTTGAAGAAAAAGATTCTCAGTTTGGTGCTATACTGAAATAACCCTACGTTCATTTACACCAATGGGGATGACAGGCTTCGACAGCGTGAATCTGGTTACAGGTCGTTTCTTCTCGGGATCGTGAGGTGTTCCCGTTACCCACAGCTCACACATAACAGCTGGCAAAACAGCTTTTATGCGCACAGTTGAACGAATCGCGAATAGCGTTCTCGTTCCAACTTTTGCGTAACGTTCGCCTCTAGCGCGAACACGTCTCGCTCGCGATACTCGCTGACGAGATGAGGCGTCACTAGCGAGTCGGCACGACGAACTGATGTCGTCGTAGTGACCGCATTTAGACATTACCCTCATGCATACATCTTCGTTCTCTTCTCAGTGTGCATGAAATGGAAGAGAACATGGAAGTACGAACACCGTGGCTACACGTTGGACCCGGGTTCAATTCCCGGCATCTCCACCACTACTCCCTCCTTGGCATCGGCACAAACATACTCGTGCGTTTTTTGTATGCCTCAAAATCCGGCTTCCCGGCATATTTCTTCTCGAGCAACGGTACGCCAGAGACGAAGAGGATCAAAAACGTAATAAGCAGTGGCCCGATGATTGTGATGGATCCACCCGGTAAAGCGACGCAACAAAGAAAAATGCCCCACCATTGGGTAACTTCGCCAAAATAATTTGGATGACGCGAGTATGCCCAGAGTCCTTGATCCATGATCTTCCCCTTGTTTGCCGGGTCTTTCAAGAAGCGACGGAGTTGTCTGTCTCCCACTGATTCAAAGAAGAAGCCAATGATCCAAACGACGACTCCAATAAGATCTATATACTGAAGACGAACAGTTTCGGATGTATGAATAAAAAGCACGGGCAGGAGAATGATGTAAAGAAATACGCCCTGTAGGATGAATATCTGGAAGTAGCTACGCATATAGAAATGCTTCCACGTCTTTCGCCACGTGGCGTAACGATAATCTTCAGGCTTGTTGCTCATTCGCCTCGCAATGTGCCACGCAAGTCGTAGCCCCCAGATTGTCACAAGAACATTGACGAGTAGGGAGCGCGCCGAATACTCGGAAAAAAGAAAGGCAATCCAACTCATGAGAACAAATCCCAGTCCCCACGCAACGTCTGCGATGTCATTTCGCTTCAGCGCACAAGCCACAAAAAACCAGACAGTCATATAGCAGAAAAGCGCTATTGCGATCTGAATAAAAAACTCCGTCATCCGATCTTCTGGGCGATGATATAGGTCAGTGTTGCAACGCTTGCAGAGAGAACGGTTCCCCAAACCATATCCAGAACGGTAACGAGAATCGGCCAATCTTTTGCGACTGCTAAGTTTGTGAGGTCGTATGTGGCGTAGCAAACAAGCCCGAAGAGCGCTCCAAAGCAGAGCGCGTGCACTATCGATTTTTTTTCCACGGCTGGCGCGATGACGAAAACGACAAGACCGATGAGAAAGATCAAGTAAAAAATGAGCGCCGCCGTCCAGTTGATATCTGCTTTCATCAAATGGCCAATTTGTGCCCTATAGAAATTCCTTGCGACGAGTACAAGCCACACCATGTCTATGACGAAGAAGACGGGAAGTGCAATGATGAAGAGGCGAAGAAACATGGCATTATTTAAAATTGAGATACGTCACTGTCAGTTGCAAGACTGTCGCAAATGCCACCCAGAGTAGATACGGGATCTGTGCATACGCGATCCAACGAGCATGAGGATAGATGGCGATCATCGCCCAGACGAGCGTGATGAAAACTAGGAGAATATCGGCACTCGCGAGGAGATTATTCCTGAGGCCGAACTGAATGGGCGTGAATGAAACATTGAAGATCAGATTGAGGAGAAAGGGCAGTGCGATAATCCATGCAATCTTTTTCTGAAACATCATGATGAAGACCGACCCGAACGATAGTGCGATGATCATGTAGAGCACGGTCCATACCGGACCAAAGAGCCATGACGGCGGAGCCCACGAGGGCTTGATGAGTTGCTCGTACCATGTGTAAGGCTGCATGCGCATACGATAGTCCAGTTTCATCGAAATGTCTTTCATTTACAGGAGCTGTTTATTTCACAAGCAAATGGAGCACCCAGTTCCCAAACCCGAGTGCCAGGCTTGCCGTGATCCATCCGCCAATACCTCCACCGATATCGAGTGTAACGAGCGAAGGATCCATGAGCATCGTGAGTTGTAATGTCATCCACAGAAAAATGGCATTCACGAGAATAATCGCGATGATGGTTGCGAAGAGTTTGAGTGGAAGTGCAATGATATTGAGAACAGGCCGTACAACGATGTTCATGAGGGAGATGAGTGCCCCCACAATCACAAAAGCTGGTGCACCACCGCTCACGAAGAAAGAATCCGGCAGAAGCCGATTGAGCAGCGCAACGAGAAGAATGTTGAGGATGGCGTGGAGCGCGAGGCGGGTGGGTAACGAGAATTGCATGAGGACATCATAAAGAACCAAGAGAAAAGAACCAAGAACCAAGCAAGACGAAAGAATCGATAAAAACAATGCAAAAGCTTTTTTTGCTTTTCAATTTTCCATTGTTTGGTTCTTGGTTTCTTTTGTATTTTCTCTTTTTTCAAATTGAACGGTTATTTCTCGATCATCGATGATCACCTTTGACAATGATCCACTATTTCTTTTGATCACTGATCTCGTTTCTTCTTCTATCTCTTTGCCATACTTCTTCATAAGCTCATCACAGCCTTCCAACTGCAGTGCGATGGTATCGGTAAACGAAAGTCCTGCATCTTTGCGGACATTTTGAACGGCACGAATCAATTCACGGACGAATCCTTCCTCCTTCAATTCCTCGGTGATGGTTGTGTCCAAACTCACGACAATGCCACGATCCGATGCCACGTTTTGTCCCTCTGTTCCCATGAAGGCAATCTTCGCTTCATCCTGCGAAAGCGTTTCTCCCAGGATCACAATGGATCCATCCTTCTTCTCTTCAAAGTTCCCGGATTTTCCTGCTTTAATGATGTCTTGCACCTTGCTCCCCACGCGTGGGCCGACTTTGCGTGCATCCACTAGGGCAATACGCGTGCCGAGCGATGAACCATCTTTCACAATCTCTAGATTTTTCACATGCAGTTCTTCTTTGATGAGTTCTTCGGCAATGGACGTCTGTGCCGATGGAGGAAGCGCAACACGCACGGTTGCAAGTGGCTGACGAATGCGGATCTTTGCCTCAGATCGAAGAGAGAGTCCTAACCGAACAACGGTGCGCGTGTTCTCCATCATGGCAAGATTCTTTTCATCCTCCTTCGAAAGTGTTTGGACGACGGGCCAATCGCTCAGATGAATGGAGCCGTGCTCGCTCGGCACCAGATTCAAGTAGATTTCATCCGTGATGAATGGACAGAAGGGTGCGAGGAGCTGACTGATGGTGAGCAGGACCCGGTAGAGAGTATCGAACGCCTCTTGTTGGCCGCTGTCTTTCCCCGCAAAGCGCCTGCGACTTAAGCGGATGTACCAGTTGGTGAGCCCATCGATGGAATCGGCAAGCTCATCGCACGTTGCAGAGAGATCGTACTTCTCCAGTTCCCCGGTCATGCGATTTACAAGATCTTGCGTTTTCGCGATGATCCATCTGTCCAGCTCGTCATGCGATTCCTTGGCTGCAAAGAGCGAGAAGTCCTGCGGAGGTTCCCACCCTGCAGCATTGGCGTAGGTGACGAAGAAGCTGTAGCTGTTCCACAGCGGCAAGAGCACATTTGCGAGCGTATCTTCGACAAGTTTTGAGGAGAAACGCAGATCTTCACCGCGCACGGCAGGGGACCGCATGAGCGCAAAGCGCACGGCATCGGCACCGTATTCATCCACAACCTTGGTCGGTTCCGGGTAATTCTTGAGTCGCTTGCTCATCTTTTTACCATCTTCTGCAAGGACCGTGCCATTCACAATGCAGTTCATGAAGGCGGGCTCATCGAACAATGCCGTCGAAAGAACCGTGAGTGTATAGAACCATCCGCGTGTCTGGTCGATTCCTTCTGCGATGAAGTCAGCGGGGAAACCGGCAGGCAGTTTCTTTTTGCTGCCTTCTGCCTTCTGCCTTCTATCTTCTTCAAATGGAAAGTGCCCCTGTGCGTACGGCATCGATCCCGACTCGAACCAACAATCCAAAACATCAGGAATGCGTTCAAAGCCACTCCGGATGAGAAAAGGCACATGCTCCGCATTCTTCGGTGCATGCTTGAGGGCATCCTTGTGGCTCACTCCTGCAACAGCCATGGACCATGCCTTCATGGTTCCGCCGTGCGATACGACGAGAAGTTTTTTCCCGGCATATTTCTTCTGAAGGTCCATCGCTGCTTCTCGTGCGCGCGTGACAAATTGGTGGAGGGTCTCTCCATCGGGAGGATTCACATCCAAAAGTCCCGATTCGGCATCCGGTGGTGCGGAAGGATCCATCGCAAGAATCTCGGCATTCGTTTTCCCGGCCCATGCGCCCATTTTGCGTTCACGGAGCAATGCGGATTGTTCCGCAATGGGAATGCCGAGTTCCTTTGATAAAATCTCCGCTGATTCGCGTGTGCGAAGAAGATCCGATGTCACGATGGCGTCAAATGGTTCTCCTTGTAACTTCTTTGCCGTCTCGTGCACCTGCTTTTTGCCAAGTTCTGTGAGCGGCCTGTCTTCTTCCTGGCCTTGGCACAAGTCTTTCATATTCCAATCGGTTTGTCCGTGCCGTACGAACGTCACATGCACATCCTTCTTCGGATCTTTGGACCAACGGATTTCATCCACTGTTTCTTTATGTAAATCCATCTGCGCATTTGTCTCATGGTCCCAGAAGAACACAGAGGTACTTGCAAGCGTTGGGTATGGACGATGCACAATGCTCTTCTTCGGTAACTTCGAGAAAATATGGAAGAAATTCATCACGGCATCCGCGTGCGTCACAATGACAATGTGCTCCCCACGATGCTTCGGGAGCACCTCATGCAAAAATTCCTGACAACGCTTTTCAACGGATTCCCAGGTTTCCATGCCATCAAAGTGGTAGAGCGTTTCTGCCTGATCTTTCCCAAGCTTGTGCTCGCGACGCTCGCGCACGAACGTAAGGTCATCAAAGCTGATGTGCTTACCTTCCCAGTCTCCAAAGTTCACTTCTTTGAGTCGCGCATCGGTGACAATTTCTTTCTTTGTGAGTTTCGCAACGTGCGCGGCTGTTTCCTGCGCGCGATTGAGGGGCGATGCATAGATGGCATGCACCGGGATCATCCCATCGGCCACGCGTTTTGCAGATGCCTTTGCCTGTTCCACTCCTTCCTTCGTTAAGGACACTCCCGGCGGCACGCCTTGGTAGATCTGCTTCACATTATTTTCCGCCTGCGCATGGCGCATGACGGTGATCTTTGTAAATCGGTGCGGAGCCTTTTGCATCAGTTCATCACGGGAGCCAAGTACTTCGATGGTCCCCGTTTCCTTATTTCTCCAGATGGGGAGAGGCGTTCCCCAGTACCGGTCACGACTGATGGCCCAGTCGCGTGCGCCCTCCAGCCATTTGCCAAAGCGTCCGTCACGCAGGTGAGCTGGTACCCATGCTGTTTTTACATTTGCCTTCAGCATCTTCTCGCGCATCTGTTCCACTTTGACGAACCATGAACTCGTTGCGTAATTGAGGAGAGGCGAATCGCAGCGCCAACAATGAGGATAGCTGTGACGATACGTTTTCTCTTCGAAGACGCTCCCTTGTTTCTTTAAAAACTCGACGATTTTTCGATCCATCTTCATCGGGTCATCTTTCGGTTTCACTTCTTCTCCCGCAAAGTCTGCTACATCGTGTGTAAACCGACCCTCGGCCGTGACGTGTTGAAGAAGCTTTACCTTTTCCTGTTTGCCTACGCGAAAGTCATCTTCACCAAAACCCGGTGCAATGTGCACAATGCCCGTTCCGTCTTCTGTCGTGACAAAATCACCACGCACAACACGGAACGCATCGGGATAATCTTTTGCGAAGTAAGAAAAGAGAGGCTTGTACGATATTCCAAGAAGATCTTTCGCTTTCAGCTCTGCTTCGATTGTATGAGCACGATTGCCAAAGACTTTTTCGACGAGATCCTTTGCAAGGATGTAGCTGGATCCTTCAGACGCAACACGGACATACGCGATCTTTGATCCTACTGCCAAAAAAAGATTTCCCGGCAGTGTCCACGGCGTTGTCGTCCATGCGAGGAAGTATGTTTTTTCGCTATTCGCTACACGTTTCCCGCTATCCGCTTCTATCTCGAACTTCACAACGACTGACT
The DNA here is from genome assembly GCA_964515125.1 of uncultured Candidatus Peribacteria bacterium. Lineage (GTDB taxonomy): Bacteria > Patescibacteriota > Gracilibacteria > Peribacterales > Peribacteraceae > JALQTW01. Next base: position 6,358 of record CAZEUQ010000014.1, on the reverse strand, counting down.
GATCCGTCACATCCTTATATCCCTGCGTCACTTCAAAATTCGAAAGCGGCGTGACACAGCGTGGGCAGATGTGCATCGGTTTGTAGTCTTCATAAATCATCCCTTTGTCATAGAGCTGCTTAAACACCCACCAGATGGATTCCATGTAGTCCGGATCCATCGTGCGGTAGTCGTGGTCCATATCCACGAATCGTCCAAAACGTTCTACCGTTCTTCGCCATTCTTCCGTGAAGCGTTGCACGGCGCTGCGACAGAGATCATTAAATGCTTTTGTTCCCATCGCCTCGATATCGCGCTTACTGCCGATTGCATGTTCCTTCTCAATTTCATACTCCACTGGCAGGCCATGACAGTCCCACCCGAAGCGACGCTCCACGTACTTCCCACGCATGGTTTGGTAGCGGGGAATCACGTCTTTGATCGTCCCCGCCAAGATGTGGCCGTAGTGCGGGAGCCCGGTCGCAAAGGGGGGGCCATCGTAAAAACTGAACTGCTCGGCATCCTTTCGTTGGCTCATGGAGCGCTTGAATATGTCTTCGAGGCGCCAATAGTCCAAGATGCCCCGTTCAAGGTCGGGAAAAGACTGCTTTGGGTCGACTGAGTCGAAGGGCATGGGGAGAGCTTAGCGCAAGAATGGAAGCCACGAAACGCCTTCCAGCAAAGCTTCTTTTCGTCATTCAAGATTGACCTTCCGTGCCACACAAAGTAGAATGAGTCGCCCATAAATATGGCTACGGTTTTCCCAACTCCGGACGATAGAAATGAGCAAAGCAAATCGTTGGTACCTTCAGGTGCCAACGTCCTAGGTGTCCCAAAGCAGCCGATTGATCTGAGACGTTTGGGGCAGGGAGAGCTTGAGGCAATTACTCATGCTGCAATGTGCGCCATGAAAGATGTACTATGTGAGCAACGCGAAAGAGGCAAGAAGCTTGATCCGACTTCCATTCATTTGGATAGTGATAACGACTTGGCACAAAAGATTCTGCCGCCGATTTTTTCTATGATCAGGCGGGATGCTGCTCTTGCTCCCCAGACAAACATCGAGTTTGCAACCATCAAAGATATGGTTTTTGGCGAAATCGTGCGGCTCTTTTCAAGTGAATTTGTAGAGGAGGACGAAAGAACCCCTGGAGATGATCCGGATACCATTCTTGAAGATAATTAAAAAAATAAATAATTTACTTGTCAAGTAGTTGCACATAGGATACCCTTAACGCTCCTCTTTTCCTATGTCAGCTGGTCAGAAAACACCCGGCAATGAGCCTCCTGAGGTACATGATCCAGGAGAGGCGATTTTTCATGCAGCACTGCATCAGCACTTTCCCCTACCGCCTAAACCATTACATAGTGCATTGGATGCAACGACGAGAATGTGGAATGAAAAAATGACATTTCGTCTTGTTGGGCACGATTCCGATGGAAAGAGGCAGGGAAAATTTCATCTTCGTCGCGATCTTACGGCGATAGAGAAAATGGAAGCTGCAGTTTACGAAGAGCCTCTCCAGCTTCAATCCCAATTACGTCGATATAGAGATGCAATGAAAAAAGTGGATGGCGACTTGCTCAAGCTCTCTCCAGAAGTATTTCGTTTTGTTCACGCGGGAGGGCACATCACTTCGCATTCTGTGCGTGAACTCAATGATTTTATGAACCGTGAGGATACCTATATGGTGCTTGCTGAACAACATACAAACGGACACGCGGTGCCTGTAGGCTACAACTACGGCTTTATTTCTATGCCTGTAACAAAAAAATATCCGAACCTTGACGCACGAAATGTTGCGCCTGACTCACTAGAAAAGGATCGACATCATTTTTGGACCATCTGGCGAGCAACCGTTGTTGATTTACGAAGATCACTTGTGGATGTGTTTCGACAACATCATGTTCCCGTTCCAAAGCAATTGGAGGGAATGCCTATGCGTCGCAGAGGTATTAACAATGCTTTCAAGGTTGTGCTTGGTACAACTGCTCAAGATCTCCATAAAAAATGGATGACGTTCAACACCGCACGTGTGGTTGATCCTGCAGATATCGTGTCTGGCAGTGTTGATATAGGGCAAGCCATGACAAACATGGCCATCCGTAAGGCGAATGAAGGTGTTTTCTTGCCTTCTGCCCTCCGTAGAACATACGCCAACAACCTCCGGCAAGATCATCGTGAAGTTGCCCGTGTTTACTGGGAAATGTTTTTCAACACGACTCAGTCTGTTCTCAATGCAGAGAAGAGCCCGCAGGGAGTATTACAACAGAAAGGTGGATGGTGTATAAGCCAACTCGAGTCGTTTGGACATATTATTGCGAATGTACTGAAACAACGATCTTTTGTGCAGAAGATGTTCTATGAAATGGGCGTTGAAGAATGAATGATCTAGGATGTCATCCTCCATTTCCACCGTAATCCAATGAGCATTCCGATCGTCATTGTGATAACCAAGTATGAGAGAAGTGAAAGATGAATGCCAAGAAGCGCATATTCCCCCACAAGCGCAATAGGAATTTCCAGAAGGAAGAAGTCGGTAACATGTTTGAATTTTGCTGTTTTGAGTAATGCTGAATAACAGGCTCCAGCAATGCACACACAGAAGAGAACATAGAGGAGAGCATATATGCTTACTGCATTGATGAGCGATGACATCGGTTGCAAGGGAATAAGAAGAAGACCGATGACTCCCGACATGAGGCCTATTTCGAACATCATGGCGGGGTGTCGAACATCAATTTTGTTGGTTTGAAGAGCACGTTCCAGTGTGAGCGAATAAAAAGTGTAGAAAAAGAGCGCCATTAATGAGAAGAGAAGTCCTACAGATGTCATGATGCCCAGATCGAACCAGAAAAAAGTACTACACGTCGCTAGCAGTGCAAAGGAAAAGAAAATCATTCTGGTTCTTTTTGCGCTTTTCTGTGCACCCGCAAGTAAGGGCAGGATGATCGTGTTAAACCGAAGGAGAGTTAAATGAACAGAGGGTGGAATTGTTTGGAGCGCAAAATAGTAGAAAGACATGCCAACGTGCCCTAGTGTTGGAAGAAGCGAAAGGCGAGCACGATCTGGGATGGGTGTAAGTTTTACCTTTGTCACGATGCGCCACACTGCAAAAAAACTCATGCTGAAGATGCCGAAGATCACAAGACGATAGGTTATAAGTGCAAGGGGGGTCATTCCTTGTTCTAAGAGTAAACGAGAAAGAACAGGGTTTAATCCCCACAAGATAATCACAATGATCATCAGGAGGATTTCACGACGGTTTCGTATGACAGATTCAGCATTCTTAATGCCAATACTCTGAAGTTCACGCTTAAAACGATCAGATTCGACCATGTTCATCGTCGTTACGACGGAGAATTGCATGAATGTAGAACCGGGGAGTGTAAACATGCGAATCTTCCTGAACGAGATGTTGTGACGCTCATAAATATCCAATACCTTTCGGATAAGAGAAACATCATCTTTTGGAAGAGAAAATTGTATTACGGATCGATCCTGTTTGGGAGGAAGGAATCTATTTGTATGCTTTTTTTCAACGAACAATTTTTCCACAACGTCAAATGCTTTCAGATGACCTTCTGCAACTGCTTCGTATGTACTATCGAGCGACTCATATCCCATTTTTTTTAATTCGAGAAGAATTGTTTTTCTGTCAAATTCTTCCAAGTATCCCAAGTGGCGTTCCGTCATACGCTTCTGGAGAATTTCCTTTCCCATGATTTGTTTATGATGTTTTGATTGATTTGAAAGTGCCGACCGTATCATCGCTGTTGCAACGCCGGTATGCACCCAGTCGAGCCATTCACGTTGTACTGTCGAGCGCGCACTCAATTCCACATCCAGCGAGACAGAATGCGTTAAAGGAGTTGAAAAAGGGACATATTGGCCGTTCACTCGTATGGATTTCACGCGGAGGGCTTTGTCGTGAAAGCAATAAAAGGCGCCGTCCAGTGCGGTAGATCCCGCAGGAAGGAGGACGGTGTTGTCGCCCGTTCCGTGTACGACAATAGACTCGCCAAGGATGTCGCTCTTCAAGTTTTCCCAAAATTCCTCGCTCCTGTTCGCCGTATCATCCGAGAGTGATTGGATATGCTGTGCCCAAGGGAGATACTCCAGAAGACCCTTTGCTTTATTGTCGAAACACATCGACGAAATGCCACGGTGTGCATAGATCTGCATGTCGCGTGTTCGTATTTTGCATCGCATGCGCAACCCATTCGGAAAGATGATCGTCGTGTGAAGGCCTTGGTATCCGTTGATCTTTGGGGAATTAATGAAGTCCTGAAAGCTCATAGTTTCTCTTCGCCACCGTTGATGCAGTGCGCCAAGTACTTCGTAGCAAGCTGCAATGGAAGAACATTCGAAGGCGATAACAATGTCGGCAAGACCAGTCACGGAGGAATGCTCAAGATCCAGCTGTTCCCGCAAGTCGGACCATTGCTTAGATTCCGCATGGATGCGCACATTGCGTGGCATACTGCTGTGCAGGAATTCTGTTTGCATGGCAGAAGCAGCATGATCCGCCTGTTTATCGCTGCGGGTGCGCATATCGAGGAGGCGTGCAAAGAGCTCTGGTTCCAGTACTTCCAGCGTGAGTCGTTCCAGTTCACTGCGCAGATCTTGCATGGAAAGGCGATCAGCAATTTTGACGTAGACATCTGCCGTTTCCTTTGCGAGAAGTCGTTGTCTCTCGGGCGTCAGGAACTTCACCGTTCGCATGTTATGTAGGCGATCAACAAGTTTGATGATCATGATGCGTACATCCTGCTGCATGAGCGTGAAGATTTTTCGAAGTGTTTCAATCTGTTCGTCCATGGTGGGCTTTCCGTCGATGTCCTGAGAGGAAAGCTTGGTCACTCCATCAATGAGACTGCGCACCGCCCCGTTATATTGCTGATCGATCTCATCGAGCGTGAGATCCGTATCTTCCACGGTGTCATGCAGGAGCGCCGCAATGAGTGTGTCACTGTCCGCTCTCATCTCTGCAAGAATCACCGCAACAGCAACAGGATGTGTGAAATAAGGTTCTCCCGACCGGCGTTTTTGCCCTTCATGCATTTTTGCGCCCTGTTCAAAGGCTTTCCGTATCCTCTCCTGCTCACGCGCAGGAAGATAAGAAAGAGCCGCAGAAAACGATGCCCACTGCATTGACCTCCTACTCTACCCCTCTACAAACGTATTTGCCATATCATTTTTTCTTTTCGTGGCTTCGTACTGCCCTCTTTAATCCCTTAGAAATGTGAGGATGTATGCTTTCACATTCGCGAAAATTTCCGTCTGTTCATCCAACATCATAATTTCCTCTTTCGTGAACCATCGCATGTCGTGCGCTTCATTGTTCATCATCATTTGCTGCGAAGGATCTAGTAATTTCGCGATGAAGAGAAAGTCCATGTGTTCATGGGCAGGTTCATTCCGTTCTTTGCTCTCCGGAATTTCCTCCAGCAGCATCGCGATGGGTTTTAAGAGCATGCGCCCTTCTAATCTATTCCCTTCAAAAAGGTCCGGCTGCTCATCACCCACGATCATCACATCCAGCCCCGTCTCTTCCTTGCATTCCCGCTTCGCTGTTTCCTCCGGCGTTTCGTTCTCATCAATGTGGCCACCGGGAGGCATCCATCGCTCCAACCTCTTGTGCCACAAGAGGAGAGTACGGTTTCCGTCGACAATGAACGCGGTGGCAGTAAAGTGTCGCTTCATCATGTGGTATAGTGTATCAACTTTCTCCTCATACCTATGGTTCTCATCAATAATAACTCAGCAGTTCTGAAAATCGGTGATTCCATGCCGCATTTCAAGCTTCCTGCGACGGATGGTCTGACTGTAGATAGTTCCCTCATTCACGATCCCGTGCTTGTCGTCGTGTTTACATGCAATCACTGTCCGTATGCACAAGCGTATGAAGATCGTCTGATCGATCTCGCGCAAAAGTTTGATGAGCGCGGTGTGCAGTTTGTGCTCATCAACAGTAACGATGCAACGGACTATCCCGAAGATTCCTTTGCCCACATGAAAGCACGACATGACGAGAAAGGATTTCCATTTCCATATTGCTATGATGAATCACAAGAGATTGCGAAAGCATTCGGTGCACTGTGCACACCGCATTGTTTCGTCTTCGATGTAGATCGGAAGTTGAAATATAAAGGCAGAGTGGATGATAACTGGAAGGAGCCAGAATCTGCGACGGAACACAATCTTCATGATGCATTGGAAGCGCTTGTCGAGGGCAAGGAACCGCCTGTGCATGAGATGAATGCGATTGGGTGTTCGATTAAGTGGAAGGGTTAGATGACGTATAGAACGCTGAAAATCTCTCACAGCGACTGTTTCCCATTCGGGCCTGAAGGCCTCAGGGCCTGAACGGCTTTG
>CAZEUQ010000013.1:0-15808 GCA_964515125.1 uncultured Candidatus Peribacteria bacterium | reverse complement strand
CAGCTCGCGATACACGGGAAGAGCTCAAGAATCTCAAAAAGCAGATTGAGACGAAAAACTCTGCAGAGTCGGCAGAAGATCGAAATACAAGAATCCAAGAGCAATTTTCTCTCCTTGTAGAACCCATTGCAAAATTGAGGGATGCTCGTAAGGCACTTGAGGGAAATTCTACACTGAAGGCAAGTGAGAAATATGCTGCACTCCTTGCCATGGAAGAGTCGCTCATACAGGGAATAGATGCCAGTGCACCTGGTATCTCTATTTATGATGTCTTAAAAGGTGTCAGTGACAAAGATATGGATCTTGGTGCGCTAGGAGAACATTTGAAATCAACTGACATTGAAGATGAAATTGCTGCTCTTGGTGGAGTCGTGTCAATAGGCGAGAAAATTGAGGAAAAGATCAAAGGAATACTGGATTCAACAGGCTTTAGTGAAAGAATGGCAGGATTCGGTATAACCGTCAGTCAGGCAATGGAATTCATTATGGTATATCTCACATCCATGATGGATGGAGTAGGACCGTTGCGTGGATTGAGTAAGGGAATTAAAGAATCAATAGCAATAAAAAAGGCAAAGGGTGAAGGCATTGCAGACGAGCATATCAATGAGGGTAAAAAGAAATGGGAGATCGCCTACATAGACTGGATGAAGAAAGATCCGGAATCGGCGGGGCAGGCGCCGGACTTGTACGGAGAGATCTTAAAGGCACAAGAAACCGCAGGTTCACCTTCCGGAGCACCGCCCAGTGGCCCCAGTGAAGAAGTGAAAACGAAATTCAAGAATTGGGTTAATGTAAGTGACATTTTTGGATCCGGCGTCGCCGTAGAGGTTACGGGAACGGAAGCAACTGCCGTGCTCGATGGTTCAACATGGAAAATCTCTCTTCCTCCAGATGCTTTCACAGGAGAAAATGACGCGAACTTTGCTCTTGCGGAAAAAGGGAACCAACTGAAAAAATTGATCGACACAGCAAGAAGCTCCCCTTCCATTTCGAAGGTAACGGTAGGAAGCCCGTTGGAATTGAAGCAACTTGCAGCCGGCAGCGTTTCGCTCCGCGCAACGATGGATAGTGCCATCACAGATTCTCGCCTCGCAGCAGTGCGATTTCTGAATCCGGACAGCGGCTCTTTCAAATCTCTTACGCTTATGGGTGATGACGCACGTATTGACTCTCTGACACCCCTTGCCGACTTCGATAACGGAAAATTAAGTGTGAACTACGCAACTTTGGATATAACGGATGTAAACCAACTGACAAAGCTTGGAACTAAAGCAAAAAATGCAACGAGTACGACAGGTAAGTGGAAATTTGAATCGGGTGAGTGGATTACCGCATAAATAAGAAATGACTCTTGAATTACCATCTGCCGGGATTCCGCGAAAACTTCTAGATTCAGGAAGTTTTATAGCTGAGGCGGGTGAAATCGGAAAATTAGAAATGGCAACGAGGACACGTTTCGATCGTGTTTTTGATGCCATTGTTATTGTTTCGGATGCTCTTCCTACAATTATGAAGACGACTGCCCACGTTTCTGGTGCTGTTGCAAAGGCAACGGGACTCATGATTGGAGGCACGATTGGAACGGTTCGAAGTGGACTCAAAGGTATCGGGGAAGGACTTGATCATTCCCAAGCCGCTTAATGTCAACACTTGATCCAGCACCGGAAAACACATCTGCCATTGAACAGGTACGCGTTGTTCTGATGGATCTGGGGAATGAACTGAAGGAAAAAGGAGGAAGTGCGGCCGAGTATCTTTCCGAACGGGCAAACCAAATTTTTGATACCCGGGAAAAAATTGAAGCTCTGCAGCAAATCATGTCGAAGGAAGATCTAGAAACAGCGTTTGGCATTGCGCGCGAGCAAGTTGAGCAATTGACATCACTGACAAAGACAAAATTGGATGATCTCCGACAGCAGATGCGTATTCCAGAGCCAGTACAGGAGTTCTATAACGAGAACAAGGAAACCATCAAAGCAGTAGGGATTGTCGCGGGAATCGTTGCGGGCGCCCTTGTTGTATATCACATGGGAAAGAAGCTGTTTGGCAAAGCGGAAGAAAAAGCCAAATCCGGTTTTAAGAAGCTGACACTGTTCCTTGCGGGGATCGGCATTGCCGTTGGCGGCATTTTTCTGGGAAAGGAATACATGGAAAAACGAATCGCCCAGAAGGCTGAAGAGATCCGGAAAAAAGCAGAGGAGGAACTGGCAAGTATTGAAGAAAAAATGAAAGCCGCAACAGAAGAACAACGGATGGAGCTGGAAAAGAAGAAACAAGAGCTTCTGGAACGTATGAAAAAGATTGAAGAGGAAGCGAAGAAGAGACAGAAAGAAACCGAACCACAAACTCCAGAACAACCGGAGAATGATGCTGAAGAATTGAAGAACAGTGTCATGACATATGGCCTATCGCGTGGCGTTGTTGCTTTCACGGAGAGTGGTGATTGGAATATTCGGGATGAAGCAAAAACACGCCTCATAAATGACATTCTTCATACAGAAAACGCAAAACCGGCAACAGAGCGTAAAACAGTAGAACAGATCCTCTCACAGGAACAACCTTTTGAGCTTGGTGCCGGTGAGGAGGAAAACCGCAAAAAAGCAGCGGAAACATTGCAGGCATTCTGTATAACCCATGAAGATCAGGCGATCGACTACGTGATGGATACGGAAGGAATTTCTCAAGAGGAAGGCACAAAGCGTATTTCTCAGATGGACATCATTTCGTTTCTCAAACTCGCTGCTTCAAGCTATTCCGCAACAGTGCCTATGCTGGATGCGCTGCAGGAATCAAGCGGGAACTATATGGAGGCATTCCAAAAAATGGATGTTCAGAAGTACGTTGCAGGAGATACCAGTGTTCAGGAAGAACTTTCTTCTTTTATAAAAGAACATGAAGCAGATCTGCATCTAGATCTGGAAGAAGTTTCGCTCCCACAATTATTGAAAGTCGCCATGCAGGCAAATACCTTGTCACTTGGGTCATTTACACAGGTTTCAGCAACAGAAATAGATCCCTATAAGAGAATCCTAGGGCAGATTGCACGGGATGTAGAGAGTGGCAATGTCCAGAACTACATGCTTCCCCTCTTCCACGAAATCCTTCCGGATGATCCCGAGTGGTCGGAGGATATGCAGTCGAACTTGGATCGTGTGAAGGGATATCTCCTTGGACGTATGAGTGCTTCGCAGGCACTCCGTATGTACCTCTACTCACGCATGATCAAGCGAGGCAATCCCGCAGGTATTACACTCATGCAGTTAGAGATTCCGCATTTTATTGCAAAAACAGAGAATGATTGGCTTCCCGAAAGAAAAAGCCTCGTCATAATTCGCCTCATAAAGGAAATCACCAATTCAACTGCAGAGGAAATCGCGGAAAAGTGGAAAAAGCTCAATATTGAAATTGATCCCCGCATCATCGAACAGGCAAGAAAAGCGCTCGTAACGGCTGTAGAAACTGGCACTAACGCTGCAATGAATCATATTTCCCCATGGCAATGGACGCGTGAAACGCTTGGTATTGGATTTGCAGCAATACGGTCTAACCCCAAAGTTATCCTCGGCTCTACCGCAACAGGGTATGTCATTTCGGCCGAAGCATTGCGTCACCTCGAGAATATCAAACGCAAACCAAGCACTGTCGATCGCACATTGAACACATGGGCAGAATCATATTCTGATGCTCGCTCTCTCCCCGAACAAGCAAAACGCATTTTTCGTGAGCAAGGCCTCTTGAACATCACATCAACACAGGAGATTGAGGAAGCTGCACACGCATTCCATACCATTCGTGAAAAAATTACAAAAATACCACCTCTTCAACGTGGAGAACTCATGAAGTTACTCAATACCTGTGTGCATAGTGAATCAACCTTAAGCGCATGGCAGGAGTTGGAAGCAGCTGTTTTGAAGCATCCAATTCTGGGGTCAAACAATGAAGTCTTAAGCGCACTCAATTCAATGGTTCGCAGTGCGGGTGTCCGTGAAGCTTTTGAATTTGGTCGAAGTAAAAAATTCATTCTTCGATTGAAGCCGGTTGCAGCATTTATCCGTATGCACGGAAAAGTTCGTAAGGCTGTTATCAACACAGCGAAGGGTGGAACAAGCATTCTGGGAAGAGTGGTTCCAAATACACCACGCATACCACGAATTCCAGGAGGGAAAGTGCTGGGTAAAGCTTTGCGTGCTGGAGGAACAGTGCTTGCAGGAGGACTCGTTGCTTACGATGCATACGACTTAATGATGGCTCGTGGTCCGGAACTGGAAAAGCAGATTGCAGAAGAAACAGATCCCCTCAAAAAGGAAATACTGATCGATGAATTACGTGCACTTCGCATCAAACTTGGTGCAAATACAGTCGCTACAGGATTAGATGCAACTGGAGTGGGCCTTGTCGTAGGTCTTTCCCTTACGGCAGCAACAGAAGGTGCAAGTGCCCTTCGAGATAGCATCGCAGAAGGCACAAAGTACATGCTCATGAGCGAGAATGATCTTGTGGGAAAATCGGATGCACAAATTCTAGATATCATTGCGCAGACGTCCGAAGGAAGCGCTACGTTTGGACAATATCTCGCAACAAATAGCGAGAATCGAAATCTGGCAAATAGAAATATTCGCGCAGAGGCATATCGTGCATATTTTGCCAAACGTGCATTAGATCTTCCTGTTCTTGGCCCTGAATATCTTACAAAGGACGACAGAAAACAGGATTCTGCTGAGCAGCAACGTCGTTTGCAGATCATTTCCAATGATCAGGCACGGCGCTTCAGCCTTGCAGCAAGTGAGTATATTCAACACAAGACAAATAGCGAATATACATTGCCCAATCCTGATGTTCTGAGAGAGGCAGAAACATATGCTTTCATGTTTATTGAACAATGGCGCATGAATCTTCTCGATGAAAAACCGATTCAATTGGCATCACTATCATGGCAGGAAAGGGAATCAAAAGTTCAAAGTTCTCTCACGTCACAAGAGCAAGTTGTCATCAATATTCTCAATGCGATTCACGAAGAGGATCTTCCAGCATGGAGGGAACAAACTGCCTCTGCACTTCTTAAAGAAACAGAGCACGATATCGGCCTATTCGATCACCGTATCAATGCCGCAGATTTGACCGGGTGGAGTTGGACAGGAAGCGAAGAAGAAAGCCGTACAAAAGTCAGAAGTGCTGCCTTCTTCCAAGTAAAACGGACGCTTGAACAGGAAATCGCAAAACTCGAAAAGAGGAATCCCATGTCTTCTGCGGATTGGAATAGTGCGATTGCATCTGTACGGACGCTGCTCACGAAAGACCCTGTGCAGTTTGAAACTGCAGCACAAGAAATAACGGAGGGATCAACAGAATTATCGCCCCTTGCTCTTCTTGAGCAGATACAGCAACACTTTGAGGTGAATGAAGCGCAAGCTGCCTAGGAGTACCATAAGGCCCGTGCCCCTCTCCTACTCGCAACTTAACACCTACAGGACGTGCCCGCGGCAGTATGAGTATGCCTTTGTAAAGAAACTCGATCGTCCGCTTTCTGCAGGAGAAAGTTTTGGCTCGAGCATGCACAATACGCTGAAGAAGTGGGGGGAGATTGAGAAAGAAGGCAGAAAACAGAAGACAGAAGGCAGTGACCAGCTTCATCTTTTTACAAGTGATTCTCCGCAGCAAGACTCTGACCTCTGCCTTCTGACTTCTGACCACTTAGCATCCCTCTGGCACCAATCCTTCATTGTCGAAGGCTATGCTTCACGCATTGAGGCTGACTTTCAAAGGAAGATCGGTGAGCAGATCCTCGGGCATTTCTTCGCATGGTGGGAAAAAGAGCCACGCACCGTTGTCGGCATTGAATTATCATTTAAGTATCAACTTTCTGATAGATTGGAAACGCTGACGGGAAGGCTTGATCGTGTTGAAAAAACGACGAAGGGACTTCGTATCATCGACTTCAAGACAGGAGCACCCAGAACACAGGAACAATGTGATGGAGACCTTCAGTTGTCGATCTACGCTCTTGCCGCAAAGCAGATCTATGAAGAACCCGTGCATGAACTCATTCTCCTGTTCTTAAACGAGGAAGGAATCACCGAACGCGTCACCCATCGTCATGAATCCCAGTTGAAAGATGCAGAGAAATCCATCGCATCACTCATCACGAGGATACGGGAAAAGGATATGAGACCGACGCCAAGTTTCCCGGTCTGCAGCAGATGTCCGTACAAAGGAATTTGTGATGTAGCCGCCGCTTAACGGCAGCGTAGAAAGAAAAAATAGAAAAGAACCAAGAACCAAGCAAAAGGAAAGAATACAAAAAATGAATTTTTCTTTTTTCGTTTTTTATATTGTTTGATTCTTTCCAAATTCTGTATTTTTTTCTTTCTAAAGTGCTACTCCCACCAACTGCTCCAACGCCTTCCCGATGCCGTACGCCACGAGTGCTCCCGCAGCGCCAATCCCCACGATTTCCAATGCACCACGGATCAAGCGTTCTCGCGTGACGTAGCTTCGCGCGATGCCAAGCAGGAGCAGTGCAAAGAAAGTGAATCCTATTGCAATGGGAAAACGAAGTGCTTTTTCCACGTTGAAGAGATAGGAAATAAGTGGAACAGACCCAAAAACGATGAATGCACAGAATGTGCTAACTGCATGAAGAAGCGGATGATCGCCACTGTTCGGAACAATGCCATGCTCTTCGATGAGCATGGTATCTGCCCACACATCTTTGTTTGATGTTATGACATTCGTGACACGTTCCAAATCTTCACCAGAGAATCCTTTCTTTGCAAAAGCTATCTTAATTTCACTGCGTTCTGCGTCTGGTTCTGTCTCAATTTCCCGAAGCTCCTCCTTACGAAGTCGTACTTGTTGATCCATTTCCGACTTCTGCGAGAGAAACGATCCGGTTGCCATGGAAATGCCATCCGCAAACAAGTTTGCAAGACCCAAGATGATGACGACATACCGATCTAATCCTGCTCCAACAGCACCCGCAACCACTGCAAAGGTGGTCACAATGCCGTCATTCCCGCCATACACGATATCCTGAATAACAGGCCCCAGACGATTACCATGAGACATACGCTCCTGGTGTTCTTTAAGCTGTGATGATTCTTCGGGGGTGAGGACCATGCACGCAATCTTACCACAGAAGCATCCTTCCGTTGCGATATCTCTTTCATTACAATGAGCGTCCGCGGCCTCATCGTCTAACGGTTAGGACAGCAGGTTCTCATCCTGCAAATCGGAGTTCGATTCTCCGTGGGGCTGCCACTCGACTCGTCCGCCAGAGGCGGCCTCGCTCGTGGCCCGTGGCGAGCATATGACCGTGATGGTTTCATACCATCGAATAGTCGAAAGACCAGGTTGCTACAAAAATAGAGGTCGGCACATAAGCTCTTCATTGAAATGAAATTCATTTAAAGCCATTTTTAGCTATAGATTATGCAATGCCACCACCATAAAAAATCCTCGATCTGGTAGAACGCTTTAAAAGAAACATCGAAGAATACAAATCAGGCAAATACAATGAAATGCAAGTAAGGCTGGAGTTTGATCTATGAATAATAGTTGACTATCCTCTGGAACACGTGTAATGTTGTACCAGTGCAAAATTATATCTTAAATAAACGGGAAATTTGGTGGCTGGCAGCAATGAAACCGCTGTACAGCTGGCGATAATATATCTCGTAAATAGCTTCAACGCCAAAGCTGCAGAGCGGTGGCGTCTTTTTTTATTTTCCCATTTTTATCATGAAATCATCAATTGAAACATCATCGGCGACTGTGAATCGCTACATCCAGAATAATCAACCATTTGCCATTATCAGCAATGAAGGCAGTGAAGAAGCTCATCTGCTAAGCGGGGATGTGCATGCATATAAGAATCTTGCAGATATTCCACGCATACCTCATAACCCAGATAACGGATTCCGTTACGATACGCTTTCGGTCATTCCTTTTTCACAAGCCCGTGAAGCAGGTCTCGAAGCAAAGGAGGACGAGTGCACCATCCGTTGCATGACGATACGGGAACAAACCCGTCTTGATGTTAGCGACCTGCTCAATACTCTTCCGCAAGAGGAAATATACACTGAAGACAAGATTCAGTACTCAGAAACGGAAGAAGAGTATGCACGCATCGTACGACGTGTGATAGAAGAGCAGATAGAAGAGGGTAATTTGTGCAATTGCGTCATTTCTACCAGTGCCCACTGCACCATTGCAGAGATGTCACCACGAAAAGCTTTGAGCATTTTCAGAAAAATACTGAAAAATGAGTTTGGGGCGTACATGACATTCTTCTTTTATGATGGCGAGAGATATCACATCGGGGCATCTCCCGAGAAACAGCTCACTGTGGACCATGGCGAAGTCCACATGAATCCGATTAGTGGCACATTCCGAAAGGAAAACGAAAAGATTGATCGCGAGAAATTTATCGAATTTCTGAACAATCCCAAGGAGCGCAATGAGCTTTTCATGTGTCTTGACGAAGAACTCAAGCAAATGGCGCAGATGTGCGAGAAGGGTGGCATTATCGTTGGTCCTTTGCTGAAGGAAATGTCAAAGCTGGTACATACAGAGTATGAGCTTATCGGCAAGAGTGAGAAAGATATTATTGATCTCCTCCGAACATCGCTCCATGCGCCGACGGTAACGGGATCTCCACGGCAGGCTGCACACGAAAATATCGCCAATATGGAAAGTACATCTCGTGAGTACTATGCGGGTACCCTTGCGCTCATCGGACATCATGAGGACGGAACGGAGTTTCTCGACAGTTCCATCATGATTCGCACAATGAATGTTCTCCCAAATGGTTTGGTGCATATGCGTGTGGGTGCGTCCATCGTCAGAGATTCCATCCCCGAAGAGGAATCAAAAGAATGCCGTGCCAAGCTTGCGGGCATTTGTTCCGCGCTTGTGGTGAACAATCCGGAAAAAGTTGTACCCCAATTGCCTCTCATCATGGATGAAGAGGTGCAGCAAATTTTGGAAGAGAGAAATATGGGCTTGAACCGATTTCTCATCGAGAATCAGGAAGGCAAAGACCTGAGCGTGGAAGAGCTTAAGGGAAAGTCTATTACGATTATTGATAACGAGGATCACTTCAGTTACCAGCTTTCCCATATGGCCACGGCTATGGGTGCAAACCCACGGGTAATTTCGTATGAAGAATACGATCCACAATCATGCGAAGCAGATATTGTTATTGTCGGACCGGGCCCGGGCAATCCACTGGATGAAACTTCTGCAAAAATGCAAAAAGTGGAAGAGATTACAAATGAGCTGCGCAGGCAGAAAAAATCCTTCCTGTCCGTTTGTTTGGGTCATCAGATTCTCTGTAAACAACTTGGATTTTCATTGCAGAAGAAGGAAGAACCATTACAGGGGGTGCAACGGGAGATCAATTTCTTCGGAGAATTACAAAAGGTCGGCCAATACAATACGTTTACTGCCGTGCATGACAAATATGTTTTAGAAGACATTGCTTGCGATGAAGAAAGCAATGAAATACACGCAATACGCGGCGAACATTTCGCCGGTCTGCAGTTCCATCCCGAATCTATTTTTACCGAAAATGGATTTGATATCCTGATGCAGGAATTGCGCCACCTGTCCTATAAGGGTGATTATACGAATTACTATACCAATTCTATTGGAAGTCTGGATATAGGGTTGGCAAAGACAATTCAGCCCGAGCATACCTGTGGAACCGCTACCTTTCGACTGAATAGGCTTGAGACTATTTCCTCGGAAGCAGCAAGAATTCTTGTACAACGAAAGTCGAGGTTGGATCTTGGCAGTGTTACTCATCTCACACCGGAAGCGGCTTATGAGCTAGCTCAATGTCAGAGTCTTGGGACGTACGGCAGCTGTCAATTCATCGAACCCTTAATATTGCCCAGTATTACAACCATGACCCCCGAGGTTGCTGCAGCCCTTTCGCATCATCCACACCTGTTATTACAAATTGAGCACTTGGATGAAGAACTTGCAGCTGCATTTCTCCACAACGGAGAATATCGCCGCATTTGTTTCTTATACTTACAAACAATAGATCCGCAAGCCATTGCCTTGAAAAGGCAGAAAAAAACAGCTGTAGAATTTCAGTTTGAAACACCAAGCGAAGAAGTAAGACAGCTATTACTCAGAAATAATGTTCCAGACGACGTGTACATGTATCTGTGAAAAAAAGAAAAATGTGCCCCATCGAAGTGGCGGTGGGGCATTTTTATTGCCTGCCGATCATAATCTATATTACATCAATTATGATTGTAATGTCATGCTTTTGGTATCCGTCAAATTTGGCTTGCTCATGCCCTCTTGTACTGTCTAATTCTGTCCAATTCACATGGTTGAAATGTGCTATAGTGACCTACTATGTCTTGCAAAAAATACGTTTCAAGAAATGGCTTTTCCCCTAAGACAAACAGGTCAGTTGGTAGCTTTGTTTATGGGATAACATTCCTTCTTGTTATGTACATTTCATATCAGATTTGGGGAGATAAAATGTTTACTGAAATTTGGTTTTACGCTGCTCAAACCTTCGCGTATTGGTTTGTGGGTTGGTTTCTTGTAAAGATCCGTTTCTGGGTCTACAGACCGAAACTCTCTACGATTGTTTGGAATTTAATCAAGAAGACTGTGACCGTGGTGGCTCCCGTGCTCTAAAATCCCGAACCTTGGAAACCCTTTGTGGGACTCAAAACAAGAAGTTCACGACCGCTCTGCTCTGCCATTGATATCAAATCGTGTAAAACGGCGATTCTGATTATTTTAAGTCGGTTGCTTCAGAAAGTCTTTGGCACCTCATCATAATTTATCATTCATTCTCACCCGCCAGTGAAATATGCGAATGATGCAAGAAAAGAGCCTCTGTCTGCTATTCTTGGCCTGTGAACGATATCCAGCGCCTCTCTATCGGCCGTTTCTTGCAAAATTTGTCTTTTGCAGCCCCTATTCAAACGCTTTTTTTCCAAGCGCGTGGGTTATCACTCGGTCAAATCATGATTCTACAGTCAATTTTGCTCGGAAGTGTCCTTTTACTGGAAATACCGACAGGAATGCTTGGAGATCGAATAGGGAAGAAGCGAAGTGTCGTCCTTGGAGTCGCATGTGCGCTTTTGGCTTGGATTCCTTGGTTCCTTGCAACCGATGTGTGGACTTTCTCCATCGCATTCGCGTTGCTTGGGGCATCACAGGCATTCATTTCAGGATCTGACCAAGCGTTGCTCTATGAGCTTCTTGCCTCGAAAGGTAAGCAAAAGGATATGCAAAAAACGTATGGGATGTATCTCGCTATGTCCACTTTTGGCTTCGCACTTGCGGGGCTCATCGGCGGATTCCTTGCGATGGAACAGACGCTGGCGGAATTCATGCGACTCTACGCCTTCAGTGCCGCCGCCCAAATTTTTGCGTTCACTCTCTTCCTTTCCGTCCGAGAGCCGACACTGCCAGTATCGGATGTGCAGATAGCTCCTACAGAACATCGTATTTTATTCACCGCTCTCCATGTACTGAGGAACAAGAGAGGTCTTCGTAGAATTGTGATGCTCAGTGTACTGACAGCACCATTTTCTGTCGCGCTTCTCACATTCTTCCAGCCGTATTTTGTTTTGTCTTCAGTTGCGACGCCATGGTTTGGTATCGCGCTTTTCCTTTCATCGTTAGCTGCAAGCTGCTCGAAAATGTTCGCGCATCGTCTGGAGGAAGTGTTGGGTATGGAATGGGCTGCATTCTTGTCTACGCTCCTTCCCGGCATACTGTGGGTTTTGATGGCTTTGGTGTTCCATCCAGCTATCGCCGTCCTCCTTTTTATTTTGAGTGATGCAGCAGGAAATCTTCGTGATCCAATCTTCGCCGACTATATGAATCGGCATATTCCGTCTTCCGCTCGCGCAACAACGCTTTCGGCAATTTCACTCATCACAAGTCTCTACCTTCTTCTTATGCAGCCAATTGTTGGAGTGTTGGCGGATATCGACTTGCGCTACGCGTTTGGCTCCATGGGCTGCATTATCCTAATAGGTGCTATTATTTTTCGTCTTAAGGAGAAACATGTCATTGCTCCCAGCATGAACTTTGTGTCTAAAGTGTGATAGAAACAGTTTTGATAGTTTTTAGTACTTCATAGCAGTGTATTAGCGCGTCGAAAAAGCTTGTTTGGAAAACTCTTCGGGCTGCCACTCGACTCGTCCGTCTGGCGGGACTCGCTCATCGTCCGTGGCCAATCTTTATAGGAAGTCGAATGCTCGGGCAAATCCGAGCATAATGCGGATGAACCGAGAGGATTACAAGAGAAAGCCATGCCCCATTTCTTCTACCTCGCACGTTGCAACGATGGCTCACTCTATGCAGGAACCTGCGTGGATATTGCCGCGCGCCAGAACAAACACAACAATGGAACAGGTGCGAAGTACACTCGATCTCGATTACCGATAAAAATTATCTATCAGGAGGAATTTCAGACAAAAAGTGATGCGCTCAAACGCGAAGCGTTTGTTAAAACATGGACAAAACAACGGAAGGAATCTTTGGTGCAGCAGTGGGAACAAGGAACATGAATGAGAGGGAGAAATTGTTGGTCAAACATGAACCCTGTACACTCGAAACGTGAACGCACTCCTCACCGCAATCTTGGGAATGATGATCGCTGGTAATGCCGTTGCAGCCATGAACGACACCGTGCCCATTCATGTCTTCTTCCGCGAAGGCTGCGTTCATTGTGACGACGAAAAGGCGTTTCTGCAGGAAGTGCAAACCCAACGGGATGACGTGCGTGTCATCCTGCACGATATTCAAGATCCGGAGAAAAAAGCCCTCTTCAACTCCATCACGGAAATGCTGAAACTCCCCAAGGCAACACCCGTGACAGTTGTAGGAAATATCGTTGTTCAGGGGTTTGATTCCGGAGAAACCACCGGTAAGAACATCATCGCGCTCCTGGAAGGAGTACAAGGACGGCAGTTTTCTTCTTTGGAAGATGCGATCGCAGAGGGAACACTGCGCTCCGAAGAAGGAGGCAGCGCATGCGATGAAAATCCGGACATACCGTGCGCTATCGATGCCACACCATTGCTTGTCAGAATTCCCTTTACGCGCATCACAATAGATGCCAAGAGTTATTCTCTGCCAACGCTTGCCGCAGTGCTTGGCTTCATCGATGGCTTCAATCCATGCGCGATGTGGGTGCTCATCACATTTCTCATCGTTCTCCTGCAGATTGGAGACCGTAGAAAGGTATGGCAAATAGCCGGACTCTTCATTGTAGCCGAAACGGTGATGTACTATCTCATTCTCACGGCGTGGTACACAACGTGGGACTTCATCGGGCTAGATCAAATCGTCACACCTCTCGTTGGCATGATCGCAATAGGTGGAGGATTTTTCTTCCTCTATGAGGGTTTTATGAGTGATGGGACTTGTAAAGTAACGAGTGCCACGAAGCGGCGGAAAACACACATGCGCATTCAAGATATTGCACAGCAACCGTTCACGATTCTCTCTGCAATTGCCGTCATCGGCCTTGCGCTCTCGGTGAATATTATCGAGTTTGCCTGTTCCATCGGCATTCCGCAGACGTTCACAAAGATACTTGAGCTCAATGCGCTATCATTTTTTGAGCGTCATGCCCTTCTGTTCATCTACATTGTGGGATACATGATCGATGACTTCATTGTTTTTGGCATCGCACTGTGGGGAATCGAAAGGCTGGATTTGGCGCACAAGTACTCACGCATCTGCAACATCGTCGGTGGCTTCCTCATGTTGTTCTTGGGAGCACTGCTTGTGCTGAACCCGGAAGCGCTTCGTATGTTGTCATAAGAAGAACGATCCCGCTATCATGCATACCACAATGCAACATGAGATCCTCCAGCGGCCTTCGTACGCGGCGCTGAAATGTCTTTTGAAAGAAGGTGAAAAAATCTATGCGGAAACAGGTGCCATGCTGGCGATGGATGCAACGGCATCGATGGAAGGAACGATGAAAGGGGGTCTCATGCAGGCGCTCAAACGAACGGTACTTACCAGTGAAAGTTTCTTTGTGACGACCATTCATGCGACGAAGGATGAGACCGAGATCTACCTTGCACCTCGCGCAACAGGAGACATTCATATGATTCCGCTCAAGGGAGAAGAATACATCGTGCAGGGTGGTTCGTTTCTTGCCTCAACAGACGGCATCACGACAGATGCAAAGTTCACGGGGTGGAAGGGCTTCTTGAGTGGAGAAGGAATCTTCATGGTGAAAATTGCTGGTAACGGCATGGTATTCGTCTCGAGCTTTGGGGGCATCCTCGAGAAAACGTTGGCTCCTGGAGAAAAGTTCATTGTCGACAACGGACATATTGTGGCATTCCCCTCTTCCATTCCCTACACCATCGAACGAGCGGGGAATGATCTGATAAACGCTATTACGTCTGGCGAGGGACTTGCATGTGTCTTTACAGGGCCTGGCACTATTTACCTCCAAACGCGAAACCTCCGGAGTTTTGCAGAAACGCTGAACCCCTTCTTGCGTACACGCGAAAGATCGCAAGGAAGAGGCATCCTGGGGCAAATCATGGGAGGATAATTACGTGACCCATACAAGGAGACTTTTCAGGTAGTCGACTTCCGGGTGGTACAAGTTGATAGGATGATCCACGGCATGACGATGCTTTTGGAGAATCTTGACGGATCGCTTTGCTTGGCGCGCGGCGTGGAAGAGGATCGTCTGGAAGAGTTGTTCATCGACCTGATACGAACAGGAACAGGTGAGGAGAAGCCCGCCGGTCGGGAGGATTTCGAGAGCCATGCGGTTCAGATCGGTATAGGCGCGTCGTGCTTGGTCCAGATCGGATGACCTTTTCGCGAAGGCAGGAGGATCGAGAATGATAAAGTCGTACGAACGCGGCATGGGCTTGCGACGGAGGAATTGAAAGACATCTTCCGCGTACGAACCGAATGCGGATGGATCGATCATATTCATCTTTACATGTTCCTTTGCTCGTTCAATGGCCGCTTTGTCGTAATCCACCACATCGGCTGCTTTTGCGCCTCCTGTGAGTGCAGAGACGGAAAAACCGCCGACATAACTGCAGCAGTCGAGAACTGTTTTTCCTTCAGCAAACGATCGAACCAGTGAGCGCATTTCACGTTGATCCAAAAACAGTCCTGTTTTCTGGCTTCCCGTAAGAGAAATGAGGAACGTGATCCCCCGCTCACGGATTTCGATAGGTTCCTTGGCAGATCCCTTCAGCCATCCCTCGCGATCGGGAAGACCTTCCTTCTTTCGGGCAGATCCTGACGATTTTTCGAAGATCGCCTTCGGCGTGAGGGCCCTCTCGAGGACATCGATAACCCACTTCTTCTGAAGATCCATTCCAAGCGTCGTGAGTTGCACCACAAGGACATCACCATATTGATCGACAACGAGTCCCGGAATTGCGTCCCCTTCTGCATTGATGAGACGGATCGCATTGGTGTCTTCTTTCGACATCAATTCCTTTCTCATCGCGATCGCGCGTTCGAAATTTCTCTTCATCACCTCGAAAGGATCTCCTTCTTCAAACGAGATCATCCGTCCGGAGATGTATGCCTTTTGGTTGAGCATTGCATAGCCCAACAATTCATCGCGATGACTCACGACCTGCACGATGGCACCGTCCTCTGCTTTCGGGAAACTGGAGATCGCATTCTGGAAGATGGAATGATGTCTGTTTTTCACATGCGCATCTTTGCCGGGCTTGAGCTTGAGAAGAGAATAGTTCATGGTAGAGCGGAACTCTAGCAGAGAGCGGGAAAATTGATAATGATAGATACACACAACCGC
>CAZEUQ010000012.1:0-15962 GCA_964515125.1 uncultured Candidatus Peribacteria bacterium | reverse complement strand
GTGCAACGGCATCAATGAGAACCATGGCAGGAAGTTCGCCGTTCGTGAGGACATAATCACCGATTGAAATTTCCTCGTCGATCCATCCATCAATTACACGCTGGTCGATACCTTCGTAATGACCACACACGAGGAGGAGTGATTTCCTCTTCGCAAGTTGCTCTACTTTTGATTGCGTCAGCCTCCTCCCGCGTGGCGATAAATAAATGCGATGCACGACTGATTGCTGCACCGCGGGCCGAAGGCCCGCTCTGGTTTCTGATTTCTGATTTCTGCCTTCTTGCTTCGCGCTCATCTTCTCAATCGCCTCCACCAATGGCTCCACCCTCATCACCATCCCCGCTCCCCCTCCATACGGCGAATCATCGATTTGACGATACTTCCCAAGACCGTACTTCCGAAGATCATGCAGTTTGATCTGAAGCAATTTGTCCTTCTGCGCACGCTTCAAGATGCTCTCGGTGAGAGGCCCCTTAAACATGGCCGGGAAAAGTGTGAGGACATCGATGCGCATGGCGGCTAGTATACCCCTATGGAACCGATTGTCTCGATCCTTATGCCCACGTATGAGCCAAACCCTCGCTTTCTCCGTGAAGCGATTGCTTCGGTCTTAGCACAGACGGAGACGCGGTGGACACTTCTCATCAATGATGATGCGTCATCGATGGATGTGCGATCGATGATGCAGGAATTTTTGAGCGATTCTCGCATCACATTTTGTAGAAACCCTTCGCGACTGGGAATTGCTGGCAATTGGAATATCTGCTTGCAAGAAGCAACCGCACCGCTCATCCAATTTCTCTTTCAGGATGATGTGTGGAATCCGGAGTATCTAAAAACGTCGATACATGTCCTCGAATCTGATGCATCAGTTGGATTCGTCAGCGCAGCTCATGCGTATCAATCGGATCAACCATTACCCTCATCGTATTCTTTCGTAGAACGAGAGAGAGCACTGCTCTCATCGGGTAAACAGGAAGGCACGTTATTCCTCAAAAAATGGCTTCAGAAAGGTCTCTATCCCAATACCATCGGAGAGCCTTCGTTCGTGATATTTCGAAAGTCATTGATCGATCAAACAGGGTATTTTGATGCCTCGCTCAAGCAATGTTTGGATCTCGATATGTGGGTGAGGATGCTAAAACGATCGAATGTGTATATTAAACAAACATCGTTGGGATCATTCCGAGTCCATCCGCAGAGCGCATCAGTGAAGAATGGATCGAGTACAGAAAGATTGAAAGTGCTTTCAAAAGTTATGAGACACTCGATTTTCTGGCATCCGATCATAGTATTGCGACTTGTATGGAGATGGGGGAAAAGCAAGTTGATTGGTTGATTCGTTGATTGGAAAGTCATTTCAGTTGTCTAATAACCAGTCAACCAATCAACCAAACCAGCACATTCTCAATAATTGCATCTCGCATCGCTCCAAGCTACTCTTTAGCCCGTATGAAGCTCTCCTCTCTTTTCAAACATGCGATCGACTTCGGCATTGCCGCAGATCCACGGGGCAAGGCTGCCATTGAAAAGATGCTCAAGAAGCAAAAAGACCGCCAGAAAAAACTGGAAGGAAAGGAAAAAGAGCTGTTTGACGAGGAACGAACATGGAATCCTTATTCCGATAGCCGCATCATTAACGGAAGTGGCGATGAAGATGTGACGCACTTGATGGTCGGCGTGGATATTGAAACACCAGAAGTGATTCTTGCGGATCGGCTTCGTGAAAAAGGGAAGAAGATTGATGCGTTGTTCATTCACCATCCAGAAGGCCGCGCGCTTGCGGATTTAGAGAAAGTCATGCCATTACAAGTGGATATTCTTGCGCAGACGGGCGTCCCTGTGAATCACAGCGAAGCGATGCTCCGACCACGCATGGATAAGATCTGGAGGTCTATCCATGCCGATAACCTCTTCCGCACAGAGCGCGCTGCGGAACTTTTGAATATTCCTGCTTTCTGCTGCCACACTCCTACGGATAACCTTGTGTGGGAGTTCATGGAAAAGCATATCTGCAAGAAAGAATATGATTCGCTGCAAGACATCATCAATGCGATTTTGGATATTCCCGAATACAAGAAATATGCACTGAAAGGAAATCCTCCGATTATCGCCGTAGGAAGTGGCAGTAACCGACCTGGAAAGATCTACGCGACGGAATTTACAGGCGGCACAAATGGGCCGGAAGAATTTGCAGAACTGCAGTCGCGCGCAGGAGTTGGGACGATTCTTTCCATGCACGTTCCGGAGAAAATGGTGGAGGAAGCAAAGAAGCACAATATCAATATGATCCAGTGCAGCCACATGGCTTCTGACTCACTTGGCATCAACCTGATGCTCGACAAATTAAGTAAACTGGAGAAGAAGCTGACCGTGCTGGAGGCATCGGGGTTTGTGAGAGTGAAACGGTAGGCAATAAAAGAAAGAATGCAATAGAAGTAATAGAGGATTACTTGCCCCCTCTTACTTTATTGCTTCTATTGCCTCTATTTTCTCATCATCTCCCCGCCCTCTTTCTCTCCACTTCTGTCAGTAACTTCTTGCGAAGACGAATAGCAGATGGTGTGACTTCCACAAGTTCGTCATCATCAATGTACTCCAGTGCCTGTTCCAGCGTCATGGGAGTAATAGGCACGAGGGTCATGGCTTCATCCGTTCCAGATGCACGCACGTTTGTAAGTTTCTTGTTCTTGGTCACATTGACAACAAGATCTTCGCTCTTTGCGCTTTCCCCGATGATCATGCCTTCGTAAATCTGGGTTTGTGGCAGAATGAAAAGTCGTCCACGTTCCTGGATCTTCCAAAGTGAGTAGGCCATGGCTTCTCCGTTCTCCATGGAAATCATGGCGCCGCGGCTGCGGCCGGGAAGGTCACCTTTATATGCCTCATAGGCGATAAATGAGTGTGTGAGGATTCCTTCGCCTTTTGTTTCGATGATGAAGTCACCGCGGAAGCCGAGCAGCCCGCGTGTGGGAACCTTAAATTCCAATCGTGTGTGCCCATTCTCGGTCCGCATATCGACCATTTCTCCTTTGCGCTTGGAAATCATTTCGATGACGATGCCGGTGTCTCCTTCAGGAACATCGATGATCACCTGTTCAATCGGTTCCTCCTTTACGCCATTCACTTCACGCATGATTACCGCAGGGCGGGACACCTGCAATTCAAATCCCTCACGTCGCATGGCTTCGATGAGCACCGAAAGATGGAGCTCTCCACGACCGGAGACTTTGTAGGCATCGCTATTGGGAATGTCTTCCACCTGCAATCCCACGTTTGTCTCTTTTTCCTTCTCGAGACGCGCCTTGATGTGGCGCGTGGTGACGAGCTTTCCTTCTTTTCCTGCAAACGGTGAGTTGTTGACAAGGAACAACATGGAGATGGTCGGCGGGTCGATGGCGATAGCTGGAAGCGGATCTGCTTCGGCATCCGTCGTAATGGTTTCCCCAACGTAAATGTCGGGAATCCCCGCAAGCGTAACGATTTCACCGGCAATGGCTTCTTGCACCTCGACACGCTTTAAGCCTTCATTCACATAAATCTTCGTGATTTTGCCGCTTCGGACAGATCCATCCGGCTTTTTCACCGTTACCTGCGAACCGGTCTTCAATGTTCCAGAGTACACACGGCCTATACCAAGACGACCGACGAAGTTGTCGTATCCAAGTGAGCTTGGCTGCATCTTGAAGACATCCGCCGTGTTTTGTTGTGCTTCGGGCACATGGGACATGATCATCTCGAAGAGTGGCGTTAAGTCGGTAGAAGGATCATCAAGCGTCTTTTTTGCCACTCCATCACGCGCAATGGTAAACAGGTATGGGAAGTCCAATTGTGCATCGTTCGCGCCCAGTGCGACGAAGAGATCGAACACCATATCCACAACCTGCTTGGGCCTGGCTGCCGGCTTATCGATCTTATTGATGATGACGATCGGCTTGATGCCGAGCTGAAGCGATTTCTTGAGGACGAACTTCGTTTGTGGCATGGGACCTTCCTGTGCATCCACCAAGAGGAGAACGCAGTCGACCGTGCGAAGAATGCGCTCCACTTCGGAGCCAAAGTCCGCATGTCCGGGTGTATCCACAATGTTGATCTTGCATTCCTTGTAGTGAATCGACGTGTTCTTGGCGTAAATCGTAATACCGCGTTCGCGTTCCTGGTCGTTACTGTCCATGATAAGTTCCCCCACTTCCTCGTGCGCGGCAAAGGCGCCTCCTTGTTTGAGGAGCGCGTCCACGAGCGTCGTTTTGCCGTGGTCAACGTGTGCGATGATGGCAATGTTCCTGATCGTCATAGAAATGAAGCAGAAAGGCGATGACCTGCACGGCAACGTCCCACAGAGGCGGAACGAAGTCGAGTGATAATATTGCGAGTTGTTGTAGGCAAAGATGAGGAAAGCTCTCGCGAACCGCAATGCAGGGAACAAAGAATAGCGACTTTCTATCAATCGTCTAGCCAATCTCTACGGCAACTGGGAAAAGAAAACGAATGTCTTAGTGACTTGACTTTTAGGATATCGCCAACTAGAGTCCGCGAACTTCTTTTAGTCATCTATGAACGCGCAAATTTCCGCTGCCAGAACCAATAAAAGCGACGCTTCTGTGATCTCCGAAACGGAGCGTATCGCAGAAGAAAATATTGCTCGAGAGAAGGAAAAGTTAGACCGAGAATTTGATGACGCATCAAGGCAAGCAGAGAAACACCTGGAATCCGGCAAAGCGACGCTACGAGAAGGAGCCCAATCTTCCCTTGCTGCAGAGAAAAAAAAGATGGTCGTACGCTTTGAGGAAGAAGAACAAAAGACACAACACGCCCTGCAGGATCTTGCAGAGCGCGCAAGGAAAAAGGAGCAAGAAGCACTTTCGGACCTCTTGGCAACCTTTCTTCACCTCACTTTCTGATGGTAGTTATTCCGATGCAAAAGGTGGCCATCCTCACGCACCGTGCAATCACGGAGGATGTGCTCTCTCTCCTGCATAGGGAGGGTGTCTTAGAAGTCATCGTCCCTCCAGAGGGGACATCCGTTTCGCCAGATCATATTCAAGTCAATTTTGAAAAAGCTGAGCTTGCAGAAGTCATTGGCATCTTGCAGCAATACACATCACCATTGGCTCTCGGCTCCAAACCTACCGTGGTAGATGACGTAGAACGACGAGCTATGGCAACGGACATACGTGGCATTATCGACAGAACGCAAGAGATTCGCAATGAGTGTGTCAGCATCACATCGCTGCAACAAAAGCTCATGCAAGAGAAACAAATCCTGCTGCCATGGAGAAATGCTCCTGCCGACGCGGCAGTAACAAAAAAAATCGTAACACACTATGGTTTCCTTTCAACATCCGCTCTCGAGGAATGTGAGAAAGCAATACGTGTGGAATGTCCCCGAACGGCATGGACCGTTTTGCCGGAAGAAACAGTTGGCACGACGGCATGCATCATCCATGTGTGGAAGGCTGATGCGTCACGATGTGTGGAGATCATGACGTCGTATGGATGGACGGAAGCGGTGTTTCCTCAGGTAGAAGGCGGCATTGCCAATGCACTCGTGCACATCGATACCGAAATGCATGTTCTGGAACAGAGGAATCACACTCTCTTGAAAGAGTTAGCACTTCTTGCCCAGGAATTGCCAAATTTGAGAAGCATGCAAATTTTGATGGGATGGCTAGATGAAAAACAACACGTGCGAGAGGCTATGCGCATCTCTCCCTTTACAGCGACTATTTTTGGCTGGATTGCGCGCGATAATGTCGCTCGTCTGGAAGCCAAAATTCACGCCCTCTCTTCTGCATCTGCTCTCCTGCGGTTACAACCGGATGCCGGAGAAGAAATCCCCGTCCTCATCCGCAATAATCTTCTCATTACTCCTTTTGAGAGCGTGACAAAACTGTACGGATTGCCACAGGCAAGTGAAATGGATCCCACAACTGCATTATCACCATTCTTCATTCTCTATTTCGGATTATGCCTAACAGATGCGGGGTACGGCCTTGTGCTGGCGCTGCTCACGGGCATATACCTGTGGGTAAAACGTGCGTCCATCAAGGAGAACACACTCGTTTGGCTTCTCTTCTTGAGCGGTATTGTCACGGTTATTGTCTCCATTCCGTTTGGAGGATGGTTCGGCGTATCACCAAGTATGGCCCCCGACTGGCTCACATATACCGCGAAGAATGGCGAACGCCTGTTTCTTGGTCAAATTTGGAATCTTGGCGCAACAGACGGCATAACATTCTTCCAAAATCTCGCACTTGCGTTAGGCCTCACACATTTGGCGTTCGGCATATTTCTTGCCGGTGTGCACAAATGGAAACATGGTGACTGGCGAGGCGCTCTTTGGGGCGATTTTACAGTCCATCTCGTCTTTGCATGCTCTCTGCTGTACGCCTTCACACCCGTGGATCTACAACAGACGACATACGCCGCACTCCTCATGTCAATAGCCCTGCTCATATGGGGGAAAGGATACGGCCATCGATGGTTCTTGCGTCCTGTGATGGGGCTCATCGGAAGCTTGAATCTTGCCATTGGAATTTTGAGTAACGGCCTCAGTTACTTGCGCATCCTTGCTTTGGGACTCGTAACAGGCGCCATTGCCTTCGCTGTCGATCAGGTTGCCATTGAGATGGGGAAACTTTTCCCAATCTGGCTTGGCATTCCCGTCATGATCATCATTCTGGTGGTGGGACATCTCGTTAGCATTGCCCTGAACGTGCTCGGTGCATTCATCCACTCTGGTCGCCTTCAATTCATTGAATTCTTCAGTCAATTCTTTGAAGGTGGCGGACGTCCTTTCGCACCATTCGCTAAATCCATTCCTCAGTAAATTCTTACTCTTTTCCCTTTCTCACTATGAGAACAATTCTTCTCTCCGCAGGAGCCTTGCTCCTCCCAACACTTGCTTTCGCGCAAGAAGCAACAACTGCCATCGAACAGGCAGCAGCAGTGATGCCGTCATCGTGGGGTTTTGTTATCACCCTTGTTGGCGCTGCACTTGCAACAATTCTTCCGTGTATTGGTTCCATTCTCGGTGTCGGCATGGTCGGACAGGCAGGCGCTGGACTTCTCACAGAAAAGCCCGCGCTTGCAGGAAAAGTGATCACGCTCAACGTGCTTCCGGGTTCACAAGGTCTGTATGGCATGGTCGTCTCGCTCCTCTTCATTTTCAACTATGCAACATTATTGAGTGGCAAAGTTACAATAACGCCAACGCAAGGATGGGCTCTCTTCGGCGCATTTCTGCCTGTGATGATTGCTTGTCTTGTTTCGGCTATCTATCAAGCAAAGGTGTGTATTGGCGGTCTTCACATGCTTGCAAAAGATGACAAGCTCGCCGGTCGCGCCATCACAATGGCTGCGCTTGTGGAAACATACGCTCTCCTTGGATTCCTCATCTCCTTCTTCATGTTGAATTCCATGAAGGAAGGGATTCTCGGTTAATTCTTTTCTCTTTATAAGTATGGCTCTCGCCGACATCCTCGCCGCCATCGACTCCGACGCAAAGGAGCATATTTCCCTTCTGCGAAGGCAACACCAGCAACGTATGGCTGAGCTAAAACGCTTCCATGAAGAAAAATTGCGCGCATTTGAACAGTCTTTAGCGCATGAATTCCAGAAGAAATCGATGCAGATGCAAGCGAAAGCCGAAACACTCATCGCACAAAGGCGAACACAGGCTTTGACGGAGAAACAACATGAGCTTCTGAAGGAAACCTATACCGCACTCCTCGCGAAATTGAAAAATCTGCCGGAGCATGACGTGAAGAAGGTACTAGAGCGTGCCGTAGAAGCACTGGGGAACAAACCAGGCATACTGCGCGCAGCAAAACATCATGCTCGTATATTGGAGGAATTGATTGCGAAGAAACCGTATCTCTCTCTGGGGGAGCCACTGGAATGTGTCGGAGGTTTTCGCCTTGAGTCCGCCACACTGGAGCAAGATTTTACATTCGAGTCGATCGTGCGGAATATCCTTGCGCCAAAATCTGATCTTCGCCTGATTCAAACACTTTTCACATGAAATTTCTTCCCGATGTTGTCGGCCAGCAATACATGTTTGGTCATGGGCGACTTGCTGTGCTCATGCGGCAGCTCTTCACGCAGACGGATATGGATCATTTCTTAGGGGCACATGATGCGCAAAGTATGCTCAAGCACTTTGCAGAGCGTCCATTCGTGGCGCACACCAGCGGGTCCTTCGAAGA
The DNA here is from genome assembly GCA_964515125.1 of uncultured Candidatus Peribacteria bacterium. Classification (GTDB taxonomy): domain Bacteria; phylum Patescibacteriota; class Gracilibacteria; order Peribacterales; family Peribacteraceae; genus JALQTW01. The sequence goes on along the minus strand of CAZEUQ010000012.1, from coordinate 7,755 downwards.
GAGAACTTCTTCCGTTCTTTCGTACGCCTGGAAAACCGTAACAGAAATGATCGATGCGAACTCCCTTGTTGTCTTCGATATTCTTCGTCTGCCATACACAGTGCCAAGTATTGCCTTTGGATGGAAATCCCAACGTTCGCTCACGTCCGGCATTGCGGAGCCGCCTCGTTCTCCGCTTACGCTCATCACAACAGATGAAATCATTTCTTTCTTTAAAGATTCGGATCCATCGCGCATTCCTCTCAAAAAAGAGTTGTTGCCATTGAAAGCCATGATGACCAAGACGCCCGATGCGTCAGCCGAAGATATTGATGCGATGGTTTCTTCTTGGGCGACGAATCTCTCTCTCAAGCGTGCAAGGCGCCATGGCAGTGCGCGCATTCTTTTATACGTACGACATACCATCGATCTGACAAATGTACGAACCTACATGCGCAATCACGAGGCAGGATGGCAACGTCATGCTCTGCAAGGAGGCTTGCTTCCACTTTCCACATTCAAAGGTGATCACACCACGTTCCACATGAATCTCGCACGCACGCCGTACGATTTTCTCATTCACACAGAGAAAGGGAGTAATGAGCAAGAATGGGTTTCTCTGGAGAAGGCCATCGCAACGCTTCGCACAGAAGATCTGCACTCCATGTGGAACACAACGCTGGGCCCGGAACCCGTCTTCGCATTCTTCGCAACCATCATCGAACAGATGAACTGCATTCGAGCACTAATGATCGGGAAAGAAAACGGCTTCCTCCCTCAGGAAATCAAACGCGCACTTCCTCCCTTCCTCTCCGCATCACATTACGCCACATGAACTCGTATCGCATCGCCATCGTCGGCAATCTGAACGCTGTCCGGGGATTCTCCCTCCTTGGAGTTGATGTCGTTCCAACGGAAACAACTGCGCAAGCATTCGACCAGATTCTCTTACTCAAGAAAATGACGGAAAAATCACCGGAAGGTCAGGAGCAAAATCGGTACGCCATCATCTTTGTTATTGAGCATCTGCTCGAAGACCTGTCGCAAGATGAAAAGCGCAAACTTTCCCGTGGAGCTCTTCCAGCTGTTATCCCCGTACCGTCTCCGCAAGGAGCAACAGGATTCGGTATGGAACGTCTGAAACACATTGTCGAACGGGCAGTCGGCTCAAATATTCTCCAATAACCTTTTCTCTCACTTGTTATGGCTCAACCGCTTATCACCAAAGTCGCAGGACCACTCGTCATTGCATCGGGCATGTCCGACGCAAAGATGTTTGAAGTCGTGCGTGTCTCCAAGAAAAATCTCGTTGGAGAAGTTATTGAACTCAAAGGTGACCTTGCCTCCATTCAGGTCTATGAAGAAACGGGCGGCATCGGGCCAGGAGAATCTGTAGAACGCACGGGACAGACATTGACGGTGGAACTTGGACCAGGGTTGCTGGAATCCATTTACGACGGCATCCAACGGCCTCTCCAACTTATTGAGAAGGAATCTAAGAGCCCGTTCATCGCACGCGGTATTGACGTTCCGGGTCTCAACCATACGAAGAAATGGGACTTCCGTCCTGTTTTAAAAAGTGGCGACACAGTTGAGGCTGGAGATGTTCTTGGCACTGTGCAAGAAACGAGCCTCATCCTCCATAAAATTATGGTACCGCATGGCATCACAGGAACGGTTCGCTCCATTCATGCAGGAAATGCAACCATTGACGAAACGATTGCAACAATTCAAACGGAACGTGGAGATATTCCCGTCACCATGGTTCAGCGCTGGCCCATTCGTCTTGCACGCCCCGTACAAGAAAAGAAAATTCCATCTACACCACTCGTCACGGGTATGCGTATTTTGGATACGCTCTTTCCTATTGCAAAAGGAGGAGCAGGGTGTATTCCGGGGCCTTTCGGTGCGGGAAAGACCGTCACGCAACAGTCGCTCGCGAAGTACTGCGACGCCGAGGTGATCGTCTACATCGGCTGCGGAGAGCGCGGGAACGAAATGACGGAAGTATTAACAGAATTTCCGCACCTTACGGACCCCAACACGGGTGAACCTCTCATGAAGAGAACCGTCCTCATCGCAAACACATCGAATATGCCGGTTGCCGCTCGTGAAGCATCGGTCTACACAGGTATTACGATCGCCGAATACTACCGCGACATGGGTTACTCCGTAGCGCTGATGGCGGATTCCACGTCACGATGGGCAGAAGCAATGCGTGAGATGTCCGGACGTCTGGAAGAAATGCCAGGCGAAGAAGGTTACCCTGCATACCTGGGCTCTCGCACGGCAAGTTTCTATGAACGTGCGGGTGCGGCTGTATGTCTTGGGAGTGATACACGAGAAGGTTCCCTCACCGTCATCGGTGCCGTATCGCCGGCAGGCGGAGATTTCTCAGAACCGGTCACGCAAAACACGCTGCGTGTTACAAAGGTGTTCTGGGCGCTGGATGCAAAACTTGCTTACAAACGCCACTTCCCTGCCATCAACTGGTTGCAAAGCTACACACTCTATAAAGACAACTTAGATGACTACTATAGGCAGCATGTTGCCGGTGATTTCGCTGCCTTACGTGATGAAGCGATGGGCATCTTGCAGGAGGAATCGAAACTGGAAGAAATTGTGCGCCTCGTCGGTATGGACGCACTCTCTCCACGCGAACAGTTAACGTTGGAAACTGCGCGCATGCTACGCGAAGATCACCTCTTCCAGAATGCATTCGATCCTAATGACGCCTTCACATCTCTGCAAAAGCAATATCGCATTGTCCGCATGATCTTGCTCTTCCAGCGCATAGCAAAACCTCTTACACAATCAGATGACTTTGATATGCAAAAGCTTCGTGCTCTTCCTGTACGAGAAAAAATGGTGCAAGCGCATCTCATTCCGGAAGATAGTTTAGTGCAATTCGATGCCATTGAACGTGAAATCGAAGAGGCGTGTTCATCCCTTTTGAAATAAGTATCATTCCATTCTTTTTTCTTATGAGTACCACCACTTACAAAACCGTCCGTTCCGTCGTTGGCCCTCTCATCTTTATCGAAGAAGTCGAAGGAGTTACGTTCGATGAACTGGTGGAAGTGACCACTCCAGACGGCGTCAATCGTCTGGGAAAGGTCTTAGAAGCGCGAACGGGGCTTGCCGTCGTGCAGCTCTTCGAATCGACGCAAGGATTCGTCACAGAAGGTGCAAAAGCGCGTTTTCTGGGAAGATCGTTTGAGCTTCCCGTCAGCGAAAGCATGCTTGGACGCATTTACTCCGGTTCCGGACGCCCTATAGATGGTGGTACGGACATTATTGCCGAGGAACGACGCGATATTAACGGTGCTCCGATCAATCCCGCCTCGCGCGAATTCCCAGAGGACTTTATCCAAACGGGCATTTCAACAATCGATGTCCTCAATACGCTCGTTCTCGGGCAAAAGCTTCCTATCTTTTCGGGTGCTGGACTTTCCCACGCTCGCATTGCCGCGCAAATTGCACGCCAGGCGCGCGTGCTTACGGAACAAGAAGTGAGAGAAGGAAAAGCAATAGAACAAACAGGCAAGGAATCTGGTAAATTTGCCGTCGTTTTCGGAGCCATGGGTGTGACATTTGAAGAATCGCAATACTTCATCCGTGAATTCGAGAAAACAGGTGCGCTCTCTCGCGCCGTGCTCTTCGTGAACACCGCTGCAGACCCCGTCGTAGAACGTATAGCAACACCACGCCTTGCCCTCACCGCCGCTGAATACCTTGCATATGACAAGGGATATCACGTCACGGTGATTCTGACGGACATGACCAACTACTGTGAGGCTCTCCGCGAAGTCTCTGCCGCACGCAAAGAAGTTCCTGGTCGCCGCGGTTACCCAGGCTACCTCTACACGGATCTTGCAACGATGTACGAACGCGCAGGACGCATCAAGGGACGCAGTGGTTCCATCACGCAAATTCCCATCCTCACCATGCCGGAAGACGATGTCACGCATCCCATTCCAGATCTTACGGGATACATTACGGAGGGACAGATTCGTCTAGATCGTGGCCTGAGTAAGAAGGGTATTTATCCTCCTATTATTCCAATGGGCTCTCTTTCGCGCTTGAAGGGGAAGGCCCAAGGAGAAGGCGTGACACGAGAAGACCACAGTGGACTTGATGCACAATTAACGGCCGCGTACGCACGCGGTGTTGAAATGCGCGAACTTGCGGTTATTCTTGGTGAGAGTTCACTCTCGGATGCAGATCGCGCCTATCTCACATTTTCTGATCGCTTTGAAAAAGAGTTCATCGCACAGGGTGAAGAAGAAAACAGGTCGATTTTCGATTCTCTGGCTATCGGATGGAGCCTCTTAAAAGAACTACCACGTAGCGAATTGAAGCGCGTAAAACCTGCACATATTGAAAAATATCTTCCAAAGCAATAGTTTTTCCTACACGCGACAGAGTCGCACTGTTTCCTGTTCCCCTTTCGTTCTCCTCTACGCTACCTCCATGGCACTCCTCAATGTGAATCCCACGCGCATGGCCCTCATGGGCCTCAAAGTGCAGACAACTGCTGCAAAACGTGGTCATAAGCTCTTGAAGGACAAACAGGACGGGCTCATGCAACACTTCCTCGCAATCGTGCGCGATGCAAAACGCCTGCGTGCGGAAGTGGAGGAGAAAATGGGAATCGTCTTTAAAACATTTGTCTTGGCATCCATGTGGATGACCGAAGATGCGCTCAAGAATGCACTTAGTTCTCCCACAGGTACGGTGGAGCTCTCCGTAGAAACGAAGAATGTTATGAGTGTTCGTATTCCATTCTTTTCACTTAAGAAAGAAGGAGCCGTCCGTTCGTACGGCTTAGCCAACACAAACGCACTTCTGGATGAGGCAGTGACTCAACTCGATGCTCTTTTTCCACTTCTCATAGAACTGGCACAGATTGAAAAGCAAGCGGAAAATCTCGCTATTGAGCTGGAAACAACGCGCAGGCGAGTGAATGCTCTAGAGCATAAGATGATCCCAGATCTGCAGGAAACCGTGAAGTATATCAAGATGAAGCTCGATGAATCTGAGCGCGCGGGCATTATTGCGACCATGCGCATCAAAGCGAGCCTGGAAGCGCAGGATTCGAGAACATCATGAGGAATATACGCAGGAGCACCGCCATCCTGAACGCAGGACGCACAATTCTTTATCATAAATGCCTTTTGCGAGAGACAAATGGCAAGTTGTGACCTTTGCAAAATTCACGAAATCGCTCATTTGCATCTTTGTGAATGATCTCGTTCATGAGGATCATGTGCGGATCTCGCTTTTTTGATTTGTGCGATGCACCTCGAGGAGTGGTCATCGACTTTTTGTAATCAATGTCATCAAAACCATAACCCCTTGCGGCCTCTGTGAGAAAACTATTTTTTAGGTAACTCCCAATCTTCTTTTGCCGCACAGCGGAAGGAGTGCATACGCCTTGTTGCACAAGACATGCAAAAAGTGAAGAACACGATTCATGCATGCCATGCAAGATCGTCGTCCATGTCGCCAGTTCCCGCGCAGAAAATTCAACATCGTTCTGCGGATTGTCCCTCTTTATCCCTGCGGCATGTAGTTTGCTTTTCATATGTGCAACATATGCTTCTCTTGTTTCGCGCAGAAGAAATCGACGTATTGCAGCCCATTCAGAGCGATGCGCTCCCGTTTCACGAGCGTGAGAACTGACATGCCACATCAACTCTGCTTCTTGCAACGCATACCTTTCAGATGAATCTTGAAATAGCTGCGCACCAGCGCTTGCCGCAAGAAATGTGACAAATGCTTGTGTCGCGCCATGACGCTTTTTTACATCCCTCATAAAACTCAAGACATATCGCATTCCTTGATTTGAACCACCGCAAGTATTCAAAAGGCACGTCATTCGAATTCTTCCGTGAAGAATCACATCACGCACGCGTGGCCCGACCATCCCAAGGATATTTTGCGAATCCTTTTCCAAGATACCTTTTGATTGTTCCGAAAAATGCGGAATATTCTTGAGGGCATCATACTGCTCATGGTGCAGAAAGTATGTGTACGGAAAAACACAAGCTTCAGGCAATTCGCGACTCAAAAAAATTGCCTGATGTTGCAATGGATTCCTACGAATCTCTTGATCGAAAACGACAACAACATCGCCATCTGGAATGAATGATTCCATAGAAAATCTATTCTACCATACTGTCGTGTTCCTACAACCTACATTCCCGCCGCCTTCACGATTTCGTCGAAAACTTTCGGTTCGTGAATTGCAAGCTCGGAAAGAGTCTTTCGGTCGAGGGCGATCTTTTTGTCAGTCAGTGCCTTTGCAAAGCGTGAGTAACTCTTTCCTTGTGAGCGAAGAGCAGCGCTGATGCGCAAAATCCACAGTGCACGGAAGGTGCGCTTCTTGAGCTTTCGATCACGGTAGGCATTCTGCCCTGCTTTCACAATCGCCTCTTTTCCCTTCTTTACTGTGCTGCGGCGCATGCCACGATATCCCTTCGTTAAACGATGGATCTTCTTCGTTCTCTTGTGCCGTTGGACACCACGTTTCACACGCATGATTAGAGATTCGGAAGCAGAGAGGAAAGTGAGCGAAGCTCACGGTCATTGACGATAATGGTGCGCTGAAGCTTTTTCTGGCGATTACTCTTCTGTTGCAGAAGGTGATTCCTGCTATGTCGTTTCATGGCAAGTTTGCCACTGCCCGTCTTTCGGACTCGCTTTTTCGCGCCGCTGTGGGACTTTAGCTTTGGCATGGAACGGCAGTATAGAGGGAAAATACGGGATTGCAACTCTTGAAAGGGCCAGAGAAACCTGATGGAACGCGTCTGCGTTCTTTCGACACTACTTTTTCGGCTTCAATATAACAATAAACTGATTCCCCTGTCGTTTGATGGGCGCTTCAATCTCTGCACTGTCCATCAATCCTTCCACAAATTTCTTCAATTTATCAATGGCATACTCTTTATTGGTAAGCTCACGGCCACGAAGGATAACACCGACCTTCACAAGATGGTTCTCACCCAAAAATTCCCGCGTCCGGTTCGCCTGACGATCTAAATCTCCTGTATCGGTACGGAAACCGAAGCGGATCATCTTCACTTCAGACTGTTTACTGTGCGCCTTCTGGCGTTTCTCTTTTTTCTGGAGTTGGTAGAGGTGGCTTCCATAATCCCCAATCTTCACAACCGGAGGATTTGCCTTCGGCGATACTTCAATCAGATCGTATTCCGCTTCCCTTGCACGCCGTAAAGCTTCCGCTGTCGGCAAACGTTCCGGTTCGCCACCGTCGGAAATAAGAAGAACTTCGGGTACACGAATCTGTTCATTCACGCGCGGTCGGCGCTGATCTGAGACGTGTCCTCGAACATGCTGGGAGCGTTGTCGCAAGCGAAAAAAGTGGAGAAGTGGATGGACACTCATTGTTTCTTACAAGCATGGTCTCCGTCAAGGGAGATATCAGGATAGTGACTAATCACTCTTCACTACTTACTTCTATTTTTTCAACTTCATCAACAAACAACTTCATATCTATCAGTGCATCTCCTCCATCAAATGTCATACGATCTACGGTCAGCAGTGGAAGTGGCCACACCTTTTTGTCTTTCAGAATCGATGCAGGACCCGAAAGGACTGCACGGACATCACTCATACCCGACTGGAGGAGGAAAGATTGTATATCGAGCGCATCCTGCACAGGCAAACTCCCAAGAAGACGCCCCTCGCTTTCTTCAGGGGATGCGGCGTACGTGAGGAGATTGGCATTCAGCAGTGCGTAGGCATCGGGCTAAG
>CAZEUQ010000011.1:0-16564 GCA_964515125.1 uncultured Candidatus Peribacteria bacterium | reverse complement strand
CGTTACGATCTGATTGTGGGCACAGTGCCGTCAGCGCCGTCTCCGCTCCTACTTTCTCCGCTCTGAATTCGATACTGCCGTGTCCGTTCATCGTCGCTCCGAATACGCGGTCACCTTCTTTTTTCTCCACAGGAATGCTCTCGCCTGTGAGCATCGATTCGTCGACGGATGTGAGACCGCGAATGACCGTACCATCAACGGGAATCTTCTCTCCAGGGCGCACAATCACCGTATCTCCCGCCTGTACTTCCTCTACGGGAATGTCGATCTGCTGGCCCTCGCGGAGCACCCGCGCGGTCTTCGCCTGCAGCCCCATGAGTTTCTGGATGGCTTCACCCGTTTGTCCTTTCGCCCGCGTCTCCAGCCACTTGCCGAGGAGTACGAAGGTGATCAGGAAGGCGGCAACCTCAAAGTAGAGATCATGCATCTCTCCGATGACCGTTCCTTCTGTCAGGAAGTGATCGATGAAGTTCCAGAGGCTGTAGAAATAGGCGGTGGACGTCCCGATGGCGATGAGGCTATCCATGCTGAAGGTTCCCATCTTCAGGCTGCTCCAAAATCCCTTGTAAAAGCCTGCCCCAAGCCAAAACTGGACGGGGGTAGCGAGGATCAAAGACACGATGCCCATGTAGGGCATGACCACTTCATGAAGCGGCGTGTGCGGTACGAATGAGAGCACCATGAAGCCGAGCATCGGCAGGCTCAGGAGGAGACCGATCCAGAACTTACGGCGGTAGGCTGCGATCTCCGCTGCACGCCGCTTTTTTTCGGCGTCCCGGTCTTTCTCATCCGCGATGGCAGCTCCATATCCTGCAGCTTGCACCGCAGCGATGAGTCCCTGCTCATTCACTTGGGCGGGATCGAAGCGGATACGGGCTTTGTTCGCGCCGTAGTTCACGTTCGCTTCTGTCACTCCGGCGGTCTTTTTGAGTTTGCGGGTGATGAGGGCACTGCAGCTGGCGCAGTGCATGCCGGTGATCGAAAGTGTTGCTTGGGAGGACATAGGGCATCAGGAAATAGGCTGCACTTTGTACTTCTCATCGAGCGCTTCGATTTCCTCCGTCCACTTCTGCTTGTCGAAGCTTTCATCGTGATCGAGCGTGACCTTTTTCGTGTCGACATCGACATCCACCTGCTTGATCGCTGGAAATTCGCTGCTCACATCCTTGATGAGAGCGGCGCAGGAAGCGCAGTGGATGCCGGGGATGGAGACTTGGGTCTGCATGGGATAGGGGGGAAAGAAACAAAGGGTTTAGCGACGGGAAAGTCCTACGATCTTGATGACTTCTTCGATGAAGGCTTCTTTGTCATTTGGCGAGGAGAGCTTCTTCTGTGCGCAGGTATGCAGATGGGATTCAAGGACGGCGGCTTGGATGTGTTTCAGATGCCCCTGCATCGCGAGCGCGAGTTCGAGTATCTGGGCGCAGTAGGCGTCATCTTCGACGTCTTTGCGCAGCTTGGCCGTCAGGCCTTCGAGCCGACTAATTGCATTGAGCGTCTTTTTCTTGGCATCATCTTTCATAATTGAAGGGGTAGGGGGTATAGGTATAGTAATACCCCTTTATTGGAAGTCAATACATCGCCCTTCAATTTAGGCGGGAAGAAGTTCCATTGCCTCCTCTTTCGAGAGTGGTCCTTGATGAACCACGGCATCGTCGCGCATGATGACGGGTCGCTCTTGCCCTGCGAAGCCATGCTCTTTTGCAGTGGCGCATGCACCATCGCAGGACACTTCCTGTGCGCCGCATCCGCACTGTCGTTCGGCAATCGCAGCTTTGAGTGCAGAGGCGGCTGACTGACAGCGAGGGCAACCTGCTGAGAAAACTTTGAAGGTAGTCATGGGAGAGAGAAGAAAAGGAAATAGAAAGAAAGATCACATTACGCTTCAATCACGATTTTCCCTGTCATATCGTTATGGCCAGAACCACAAGCGATGGAACAGCGGAAATCGAATGTTCCAGCTTTTTCAGTTGGAAGCTCGATCGTCACGGTCTGCCCCGGCAAGATCTGTTCGTTGATACCGAGTGCAGGGACGCCGAAGCCGTGCACGCCATTGATGCCCGTGAGTTCGAGCGTCACCTTCTCGCCTTGCTTTGCCTGAATCGTACTTGGCGAGAAACTCCAGTTATCAACACTGATTTTGACTGTTCGACTGCTTCCAGCTGGAGCAGCTGCCTGCGCATCACTGCCGAGCAGCGCATCGATGGCGGTCTTGAAGCTTGCAAACGGTACGGCACCGGAAATGATGCGATTCTCGTCGGTCTTCAGGTTCACGACGATATTGCCCGGCGTGCCGTTCACCCCAGCCTGGCTGCCGCCATTCATATCCTCTTGGACATGTTGCGCGTACTTGCCGCTGTCGATACAGCTCTTGAATTTTGCCTCATCGAGACCGATATTTTTTGCGACAGTCACAAATGCGTCGGTAGAAAGTGCGTCCAGTTCAAAAACTCCGTCTGTGAATTTCCAGAACGCATCGTTCCCTCCCAGCTCATTCGCGCATTCCGACGATTCAGCAGCTTTCTGAGCATTCGGATGGAAAGAGAGCGGAAAGTGGCGGTAGACCCAGATGACATCATCCTTGTAGGTATCCGTAATCTGTTGCATCGTCGGATGATGTCGTTTGCAGAATGGACACTCAAAATCCGAGTATTCCACGACGGCCACCGTCGCCTTGGTGATATCGCCTCGGATGTGATCCTTCTGAGGATCTATCTCGGGGAGGTTCTCCGTTGATGTCGGCTCAGGCGGTTGCTGTGGCACTTGTGGTGTCGGCGCTTGAGCGACTTGGGCGGGTGGATTGTTTGCTGCAATACTGGGAATACTGCTTCCACGCCATTTGCCGATCCCGAACCCAACGATGAGTCCCATGAGACCGACGGAGACGGCGAACCACGGATTATTGCCAGAGGCAGAAGATGGAGGGCGGTGTGGATGCACCTCTGCAGGTGTATCTTGCCAATTGAGGGGTGTCATAAGAGGAAAAGAAAAGAGTGGTTAAATAACGGTGAACGATCCCCGCACCATGCCCATCGAGCACATGAATGCCAGTTGGCCTTTTTGAGTCGCGGTGAACTCGATGATGTTTTCACCCTGCCGTAGTGGCTGGGAGATGTTCAAGGACGGAATGGTCATGACGCTCGTGCAGCCGTACGCCTCATCGCCATTGATCTTCCAGCGGACAGGAACACCGGCTTTGATCGTGAGATTTCTCGGCTCATAGCCGTAACTCGTGACGGTCATGGATACTTCCTGCCTATCACCGTTGATCGTCGGAGCGGTACTTTCTCCCTGCTGCGATCCGCCCGCGAAGACTTGGGAGAGATCGAATCCTGTCAGCGCGAAGCCGCTGTTGAGGTTGAAGAGCGCAAGTAGAAGTACGAGTGTTCCTGAAAAACGCAGGAACAAGCGCGAAAACGTTCCCGTGGCTGTTGAGGAAATGGCACTGATACCGAGAAGTGATGGCAGCGTGCCAAGCGCAAAGACGAACATCATGATTCCTCCAGTCAGGAAGCTGCCAGAGGCGAGTGCCGCAAGCTGCAGTGACTGTGTAAATCCACAAGGAAGGAAGAACGTCAGCGCACCCATTGAGAACGGAGCGGCGGGATGGTCGCTCTCGGACAGATTGGAAATCCACCGCGAGAGCTTCTTGGGTGGCCGAATCGGGAAACTGCCTTTCGGGATGATTTCGAGGATCGTGAGCGCGAGGTAGAGCATGACGAAAGCCACGAGGATATTCATGTAGCCCGACATCTGAGTGCCGAGCGTAATCGATTGTCCGAGGACTCCGACGAGTCCGCCAAGAACGAAGTACGAGACCAGACGTCCGAGATTGAAGTGGAGGAGTGGTTTGAACTTCTGCCACGGTGTTTCCGCTTGGTGAATTTCATTATGCTTTGCAGCAAGCGCGAGCAGAAGGCCGCCCGTGACGGCAAGGCAGCTGGAAGTTCCGGCGACGAGACCGATGAGGAAGATTCCACCGATGGAGAGCGCTCCGGATGTCGAGGGGGCAAGCGATACGATGTCGAAGGTCTGCAGGAGCTTGTACCCGGCGAAGATGATGAGAAGCGCGCCGCCGATTTCCATCCATTTCCGCTTATAGGGAGAAAGTGAGGAGACGGTAGGCACATTGTCATCGACAACCGTGTATCCGGCTTTCTCGATGACTTCGGAGATACGTTCGTAGCTTGGAAGCTTATCTGATTGCGCGGTAATGCGGGCAACACCGCTCTTATGGTCGACATCGACGTGCTTGATGCCGGGGACAGCCTTGAGCTTCTTTTCGAGGAGCAGCTCGCAACTCGCGCACGTCATCCCGCCAATGCAGACGGTCGTGTAGCGTTCGTTTGATGATGAGTGAGACATATTCGTATAGAGAAAACAGGTAAAAACCGCCAGCGGATACTGGCAAGAGGTTTCGCTGTTTCTCTAAAGACGCAGAACGATTGTGTCTGTGAGTACCGATGTCGTCGGTGGGGCTGTGGAAGGCGGATGAGTGTAGAAATCCTCAAAGGCGACCGGGAAAACGAATGCCGCAGGCGGCAGCACTACTGATGCAAAGAAATTCGTGGCGGGGGAAGCAATTGTATTAGACGATGTCGCGTGCGTGAGACAGTGCCCGCCATCGCACGGCATTCCTTTCAGGGGTGGTTCCTCAATATTTTTCTCTTTTTCGCAGTTTTCGCAATGCACGGAAGACATGGGATACTGCGGAGACATCGTCATGTCTACGACGTCATGGTGCATGTCACCCGGCATTAATCCATCTTGGGCGTATGCCATGGGCATCATGCAGAAGTTCCCGATCAGGACATGGGCAGCGAAGCCTATGCTGGTGAGAATCTTCATGCTCATGAATGGCCATATTGTACGCAATCCATGAGAAAAGTCACGATATGCAAATTCTTCATGGTTTCTTGAAAGAGCAAGCATACTCCATCGTCTCAAGATGAGTTACTACCGCCAATCACGCACTATGATTTCTCTCCGAACCAGCCTTGGATTGCTTACGACCATACTTACTCTCCTGCCTGTCATTCCTGCTTCTGCCGCAATGCAGTCGTCACATGCAATGCATGACGAATCGATGACGATGGAGGAGATGACGGCGATGCTGCAGGCAAAGACGGGTGATGCTTTCGATCGCGCATTCATTGAAATGATGGTTCCACATCACCAAGGAGCGATCGCCATGGCGAAGATTGCACGGCGCGAAGCCCAACACGATGAACTGCAACAAATGGCTGAAGATATGATTGATGAACAACGCAAAGAAATCCGCACGTTGAAGAGATGGTTCAACCAATGGGATTACGATCACGAGATGCGGATGTCGTGGCGGGATATGAGTATGGCGATGCAGGGGCACAGCGAGCCGATGACAATGGATGAGATGTTGGACATGCTCCGCGATTCGGAGGACGTGGAATTCGATCTCATGTTCATCGACATGATGATCCCGCACCATCAGGGTGCCATCGACATGGCGAAGATTGCCCTGACGAACGCCAAGCATCAGGAGATCAAGGACATGGCACAGATGATCATCACGTCGCAACAGACAGAGATTGATCAGATGCAGCAATGGCGAATGCAATGGTAGTAATTCCATGTGCGTTTCATGTGCTGCTTAATGCTGTTGTGATACAATTCTTTGAACGATGGATTTGGATAGGGCAATCAGACTTCTCACATGGGCTCTTGAAGAAAAGAATCCTCAAAAGTTCAGCAGTTCGTGGATCTATCGAAATGCACCTCGAGTGTATTGGTTCATCTGGAAGAACATCCGGACAGAACTTGGAACCATTGATTGGGATCGCGTGACCGTTAAACTCGAGCGCTCGCTTCAAGCTCGATGGCAGGAAAGACGAGTCAGAAGACTCCTAGCCTATAGCGATCCACATGAAGTGCTGCTCATGATGGGAAAATATCTTGATAAGCGATACGTCTTTTTTACGAGAGATAAAGAGGATAACGAAATGCGGAATCTCATCAGTGTCGGGCTCGTTCGGCTCGCGCAGAAGGGCAATATCGATGCGAAGAAAGAATTGATGGAATACATGCAATTCATGGCGGAAGACTGGATCGATACCTACCCGCCCCTCTGGCGGTGGAAATGGTACTCTCACGAATTGTCTCAGAAAATTGAGGGTTGCATCCAGCGATATCGATACACCGGCACCTTCGTCGGATACGTCTACAAAACACTCGAGTACTCAGCAATGTGCCTACCGAGACCGCAGCTCTTAGACGATACCAAGCTGCACGGAGCTATTAGAAAAGTTGATAGTGTTACGTATGATTCTGACACAGGCGAGAACAAGATGGCTGATTACAACAAGTATCAGCCATCTCCATTTATATCAATGGCTGATGAAGTTACTGTGCTATGATGCGCGACTATGCGTCGTCGCTATCGATCAAAGTATGTTTCTAAAAATTGTCTGACACCGTCTGAAAATCGCGCCCTCGGCCGACAAGTCTGGGCATTCTTTATGCTGCTTCTCCTGTGGAGTTCCATTCAGCTGTGGGGCACTGATATTTTTCTGAAATGGTGGTTCGATATTCTGCTCCTGGTTATTGGGGAAATTGCGTATCGAAGTACAGGATGGCTATTACGCGCATTACGCATCTGGTACAATTAAAATCGCTGTATTGAGCAAATAATTTGTACGGCGAGACACACCCCTATTGTACTGTCTCATTTGTCTCATTTCACTGAGGTGACCCGCTTGCCCTACCCCTCTCAAAACAAGCCCCTTTACAACCTCCAAACACCCCCTCAAAATTGGGTGTCTGACCCGTCCGTCCAGCCAACATGTGCACGCGACCGTGGTGCATCGTGTATGCCGAAACGAGTGACCCCGCCATTCATGATATCTTGAATCCTACTCGGACTGCTTTCATAATGGCCTGAAAGAGATTCCCGCTATAGTTGCAGGAGATCTTGCAATTATTTCCCTAGTAGGGCCCGATAGCTCCACGCTGCGGCAATGCCTCCGGCAATGGGCCCAAGAATGTAGGCGATGGAAACAGAGCCGATACCGATTGAAACGGCAGGATTCAAAACGCCGTTGGAAGTTCCCATGGCAAGAAGAACACCAAGGAGAAGCGAAGAGCCGATCGTCAGACCGCTTGCATCTTCGTGTACTTTTCCATGCACAACGGAAGATACGCCCATCACCAGAACAAACGCGCCGATTGCTTCACTGATGCCAATGGCAAGGGATGATCCGACTGTTATGGGTGGAATCTGGCCGCCAAGAAGAAGCCCAAGTTCCAGTGCAAGAACTGCGCCAACGCATTGTGCCAAGATATACTTTACAGCTTCAAAGCCTTTTATTTTGCCGATGCTCAAAAGGCCGATGGTGACCGCAGGATTCACATGCGCTCCGCTGATGGGCCCCAGTGTATACACGAGAATGCCAAGCGTGAGTCCTGCGATAATGGGGGTGGCAAGAGGAAGTGTAAAGAGGAGAGACGAGAGGACAGCGAACGTGAGAAGGAATGTGCCCAGACATTCGGCGATGTATGGATGAACAGAGGATTTCTTCATACAAGAGGGGGGTAGGGAGAGTCACCGCACAGTATATCCTCTTCGCATGGTAGAACAAACAACGTGTTTTCGAGGAAATCCCCATGGTACACTTTCTGCGTTTCTTTCCTTCTTTATGGATTTTGCCCCCTCTGCAGTTTGGTTTCTCTCGTCCCTGACCCTTCTTGGTCAGGTCATTGCATTCATCGTTCTCATCACATATGTCGTCGAACACATGCGGAAGCGTACAACGGCCATGGGACGCTTTGTCTCGCGCCACGCGTTGCTCTTGATGTTCATCGTTGCGCTCACTGCGACGAGCGGAAGCCTTTTCTTTTCAGAAATCGCTGGATGGACGCCCTGTAAGGATTGTTGGCTCCAACGGATTTTCATGTATCCGCAGGTTGTCCTGCTTGGCATTGCTCTCTGGCGGCGCGATCGTTCTCTTGGCCTGTATCTTCTCGCACTGTGCATCATTGGGGGTATTCTCTCCGTCGACCACTATGCGGATCAGGTGGAGGCTGCATTGGCACCCGTGAAGGACATCGCTGATCCCCTTAAGCCTTGCGATGCAAGCGGTGTTTCCTGCGCAAAAACGGAAATTCATTTCACATTCGGATACATCACGATTCCCATGATGGCGCTGACCGCGTTCGTCTTGAACGCTCTCGGATCGCTCGCACTTATGAGGCATCCACGGAATGCATAGCACAACAGGTGTTTCGCATTGTTCCAGGGCATCTGGCAAGGGCTGAAGGATATTGTTTCCTCAATGTCCTTGTCTGTCTGTCAAAAGCAGTGAAATACTCTTGAGAAAATGGCTCATTTCTGCTATACTTCTTTGATTGGTAAAGGCCAATGGCGAAAGGCCAAATGCCAAATGCCAAATGCCAAACAATTCTCAAGACCTAAAAACCAAAAACCAATAAACGAATAAACCCTTCGTCACTTCGCTCCTCAGGGCAAGCCAGTCAACCAATAAACTCTCCTCGTTTCTTCCATAACAAACACCCACATACCCATGTCATTACATACACTCATGTTCGGATGGGAATATCCTCCCGCTCACTGCGGTGGGCTTGGCGTCGCATGTCAGGGAATCGTTCGTGGTCTTCTTCATCATGGGGCACAGGTGACACTCGTATTGCCTCACGATGAGGGAGTAGAAGACGGCGTGAAGGTTCTTTACCCAACGGAAAAAGGTGAGATGGTGGTGAAGGTGCCCAGCATTCTGAAGCCGTATGACACTCACACCAGCTTTACATCGCGGCTGACAACTCTCCATGCGCATGGAATCGACCAGCTCTATGGCGCGAATCTTGGCGATGAAGTGGAACGGTTTACGAGTATGTCGATCACAATGACGAAGGATACGAACCCTGACATTGTCCATGCACATGACTGGATGACGTTTGAGGCGGCTCGTCGCAGCGCGGAATATCACAAGAGGCCCTTCGTCGCACACATTCATGCAACCGAACTTGATCGCACGGAGTTTAACCCCCACCCATGGATCTTTGAAAAAGAGCTGGAAGGATTGCTTGCAGCAGATCACATCATCACCGTGAGTCATTACACGAAACAGCTTCTCATTCGGGAGTATGGCATTCGCGAGGATAAAGTGACGGTTCTTCACAATGGAACCGCCGATACTCCTGCATCGACATCTTTTGCCATGCATCACAAGAGGCATCCGCTCGTGTTATTTCTTGGACGTCTCACCGTTCAAAAGGGGGCAACATACTTCCTCAAGGCTGCACAGGTTGTTACCAAGGCGATGCCGGCATCCCGCTTTGTGATTGCAGGTGATGGATATCTTCTTCCGGAGTTGATCAACGATTCTATCGAGATGAACCTAGCCGACCACGTGATGTTTGCAGGCAAAGTAAGCTCCGATGAAGCGATGAAGTTGTACCAGAAGGCGAGCTGCTTCGTGATGCCGTCTGTCTCCGAGCCGTTTGGGCTCGTTGCGCTAGAAGCCATTACGCACGGTGCACCAGTGATCTTAAGTAAGCAATCTGGTGCCAGCGAAGTGGTGCACAACGCTCTCACGGTAGATTTTTGGGATACCGATAAAATGGCAGATTGCATTCTCACGGTTCTTCGTGAAGAGCCACTACAGAAGGAAATGCGAAGTCACAGTCCTGCGATCCTCAAGAAACTCACATGGAACAACCAGGCGGGGAAGATGATGGATCTTTATCGAAGGATTCTTGGATGAAGAAAAAATACAAAAGAACCGAAGAGTCAAACAATATAAAAGAAAACGAATAAACGAATAAACAAACGAACTCATCAACCCTTCGTCGCTTCGCTCCTCAGGGCAAGCCAATCAACTCCCTAACCACTACTCACTAGCCACTCATCACTCATGAAGCCCTCTATCTGTTTCTACTTCCAAGTCCACCAACCATATCGCCTCCGCGATGTGAGAATTAACGACATCGGCGAGATGAATGCAGAAACATACTTTGATGACGACAAGAACCGCACCATTTTCCGTAAAGTTGCAGAGAAGTGTTACCTGCCAGCCAATGCGCTCATGCTCAAGCTGATCAAGAAACATCCGGAGTTCCATTGCAGTTATTCACTCTCGGGAGTATTTCTTGATCAATGTAAAGCGTATGGGCCCGACGTTTTGGCGTCCTTTCAGAAACTTGCAAAGACGGGGAACGTCGAATTCTTGTGCGAAACGTACTATCACTCGCTCGCATCACTCTCGTCACTCGAAGAGTTCTGTTTGCAAGTGAAGAAGCATGCCGATGCGATCGAAACGTACTTTGGTGTTCGCCCGCAGATGTTCCGTAATACAGAACTGATCTACAGTAACGAACTTGCACATATTGTCCGTCAGCTTGGATTTAAGGGCATGCTCGCAGAAGGGGCGGATCATGTTCTTCATGGGCGTTCCCCGAACGTCCCGTTTGTGCCTCCTGTTTTTCGTCTCCCACGAGAGTCTGAAAAGATCATCCGCAAGCGCCGCATTCACCCCACCTCCGAACGATCTATCAAAATCCTCCTTAAAAATTATCGCCTCTCCGACGATGTCGCCTTTCGCTTTTCCGATAAAAGCTGGGTTGGTTTTCCTCTCCACAGCGATACGTTTACGGACTGGCTCATGTCTTCCGGAGGACACAGCGTAAACCTGTTCATGGACTACGAAACATTCGGTGAACATCAATGGGCCGATACGGGCATTTTCTCTTTCTTGGAAGCGCTCCCACGCGAGTGGAAGAAAAGGGGAATCGACACAAAAACACCGTCACAAGTCCTTTCCTCGTGGGGCAAAAAACCATGCGACTCGATCGATGTGCATGTGCCCATGTCCTGGGCGGACATCGAACGCGACCTTTCCGCATGGCGAGGAAACAATCTGCAAGAAGCGCTCTTTAAACGTCTGTATGGCCTAGAGAAACTTGTCCACATTGCAGAGGATCCTCTCCTTACGGAAACGTGGCGAAAGCTCCAAACTTCAGATCACTTTTACTACCTCTGTACCAAGTATTGGAGTGATGGCGATGTGCACAAGTATTTCAGTCCGTACGAATCCCCCTACGAGGCGTACCGAAGACTCGCGCATGTGATTGAGGATTTGAGGATGAAACTGGTGCAGAAGGCGGAGATGGTGAAGGTACCTATTACTATGGAGAAATCAGAAGACAGTAGGCAGAAGGCAAAGAAGAAAAAAATCCGAAGCGCGAAGTACGAAATTCGAAAAACCTAACACCTAATACTTAATACCTAATACCTCATGCCAAGATCCCTTGTCCTCGGTAACGGCTCCCTCCTTGCAACGTTCGACCAGAACTTGCTCTTACGTGACCTGTATTACCCGTACGTTGGCTCCGAAGACCATACGACATACGGCAATGTGCACAAGGTTGGGTTCCTGGTAGAAGGCAAAGGATTCTCCTGGCTGGATGACGGCACATGGATAATTACACCGGCCTATACGCCGCGTTCTCTGGTTGGTGCATCCACCCTGCGCAATGAAAAACTCGGAATCCAGATTTTGTCGGAAGATTTTGTCGATCCCATCAAAACAATTCTGGTGCGCGCCTTCACCATGACATCACTTGATAAAAAAGAGCACCGAGTGCAATGTTTCTTCCATCATGATTTCCATCTGTACGGTGATAAACAAAAGGACACGGCTTTCTATGAGCCCCACACAAAGAGCGTCATCCATTACCGCTCCAAACGCTACTTCCTTATTGGCGGGACAACGAGCGATCCTGTGACGTGTATTCCAAGTCAACCTCTCCATGAATTCCATCCGCTCTACGACCGTGAAGATCACATCGATCACTGCGGCATTATTTCGTTCTCCATCGGAAAGGCGAAATACCGTGGCTTGGAAGGCACATGGCGCGATGCTGAAGATGGAGTCTTGGCACGAAGCCCCATTGAACAAGGGTCCGTCGATTCCACGGTAGAAATCGACTGTTTGCTACATCCCGACCGGCCGACATCGCTCTCTCTGTGGTTGTGTGCAGGGAAAACACTGGATGAAGTACACGCTCTTCAGCACATGATCTTGGAAGAAACGCCCGAGCAACTGAAACAATCTGCTATCAATTACTGGCATGGATGGCTGAATGCGCATGACCATCACGAAGGTATGCCAGAGGAACTGACAAAGCTCTACGAAGATAGTCTTCTCATCATCCGTTCCCAGACCGATAACCACGGAGGAATTGTCGCTGCGAACGATAGTGACATCATGGCGTTTAATCGCGATACCTATACGTATGTCTGGCCGCGTGATGGCGCACTGGTTTCTACTGCGCTCACCATGTGCGGCCAGAGCGAAGCTGTGCAGAAATTCCTCACGTTTTGTTCATCGGTTGCAACGCCTGAAGGCTACTTACTCCACAAATACAATCCCGATGGATCAGTCGGATCTTCCTGGCACCCATGGTACAACGCAGGGCAACTGCAACTGCCTATTCAGTGTGATGAAACTGCACTTCCTATTTCGGCAGTGTGGCAGCACTTCGAGCGCTATCAAGATTTTGAATTCCTTCATCAGATGTATCACGGATTTGTGAAGAAAGCGGCTGATTTCCTTTTGGAATACACAGACCCAAAAACACATCTGCCACTCCCGAGCTATGACCTATGGGAAGAAAAACGCGCAGTCACGACCTTTACAACCGCTGCGACGGTTGCAGCACTTCGGGACAGTGCACGTATTTCGCTGGCGCTTGGGCACCATCGCCATGCGGATAGGTATCAGGAAGCGGCAGACACCATGCAGCAAGCATTCCTGTTTCACCTGTACGATGAGAAAGAACAGTGCTTCCTCAAGAAATTAGATCTCTACCAAGGTGAGATTATGAACCGCGATACGACGCCTGACATGAGCATCAGCGCTGTGTGGATGTTTGGCATCTTGTCTGCCAACGATCCGCGTGTGGTCAAAACCATGCAACGGTTGGTTTCTCTTCTTGCTGTCCGTACGCCTGTCGGCGGTTTTGCGCGATACAAGAATGATGTCTATCAACTCACAGAAAAATTAAGTGAGGGTGTTCCGGGGAACCCATGGATCATCACGACACTTTGGTATGCGCAGTGGCAGATTGCGTATGCAACGACACTCAAAGAATTGGAGGCACCCCTTGCATGGCTTCAGTGGGTAAAATCCCATACATCATCCAGTAACATTCTTCCCGAACAACTGCACCCTGTGACTGGCGCACCGGTGTCGGTCGCCCCTCTTACATGGAGTCATGCAGAGTATGTGAGGACGTATGTGATGTATGTCAGAAAGATAGGAGAAATCAGAAGGCAGAAATCAGAAGGCAGTGATGAGGAAAATTCGAAATCCGAAATCCGAAATCCGAAGAATCTATGAAGAAGCATCACTCGATTATTGGTATTGATCTGGGAGGAACCAAAATCGCCCTTGCACGATTTGATGCAAAGACGATGGAGCGTGAGGACATGAAGATCATCGCGACACCCAAGACATCGTATGAAGAAGTGGAAACAGCCGTGTTGGATGCCATCGACTCCATGAAGAAAGAGAATACGGTCGGCATTGGAATCGGTGTTCCAGGACTTGTTGATCGTGCATCTGGGGTCATCAAAATCATGCCCAACATTCCGGGGAGCGAGAACCGGGATCTTGCATCGGTCATTAAACAGGAAACGGAACTGCCTGTTGCTCTGGCGAATGATGCAGGGTGTTTTACGCTTGCCGAGGCAATCGACGGTGCCGGAAAAGGTCACAAGATCGTCATCGGTATTACCATGGGCACGGGAGTCGGTGGGGGAATCGTCATCGATCAAAAGCTTTTCACAGGTTCTCACGGATTTGCCGCAGAGATCGGCCATATGCTCTTACAGCCAGGAGAGCCTCCGTACCCCACAAAAAATCTCCGCGGTGAGGTTGAGCAATTCCTCTCCGGTACTGCCATGGGCAAGCGCTGCGATGCTGCGAGGAAGCCGGAGGATTACTTAGAGGGGGAAGTCTGTGAATGGATGCGCCCTGAGATCTTCCGTGAAGTGGCATGGATGGTAACAAACCTGACGCATCTACTCGATCCATCTGTTATCATCTTCGGCGGTTCTGCAGGTCGTGCACTCAAACATCATCTTGCATCCATCAAAAAAGAACTGAAGGGATGGATGCTGCCAGACGCCCCCATGCCTGAACTTGTCATTGGAACGCTTGATGATGCGGCAACGAGGGGGGCAGCGAGGATTGTTATGAGTGACTCTGGAAAAACTTAAACACCACTGCACTCAACACAAAACCCAGTGCGCTGAATCCTATCCACCAGAGGGGTGAAGCAAGCAGGGCAGAGAGTCCGTATGTTCCCGCTGGCGGGTTCATTGCTGCTTGTGCCCCAATGACTTGCCCCTTGATGATCGACGCCGTTAACGTGACGCCGCCTGTAAAGAATAAAAACGATGCGAGAAAGCCTGTGAGAAGGGAGGTGAGAATGCGGGAATATGGCATGGGAGTATGATAACAGAAGGCAGAAATCAGAAGACAGAAGGCAGAAAAAACCAATAAACCAATAAACGAATAAACGAGTAAACCTGCCTTCGTCCCTTCGGGAACTTATGACAAGCAAGCCAATCAACCCTTCGTCGCTTCGCTCCTCAGGGCAAGCCAATCAACCCTTCGTCGCTTCGCTCCTCAGGGCAAGCCAATCAACCAATCAACCAATCAACCAACCAATCAATCAACATCCTACCCCCGCCGATACCGCAAAAGTTCCAATGCGTTGCTATCCGTATCTACCCACGAAAAGACCGAAGCCTCGTCGCTCCAGATGATGGAGTTTGTTGTCGACGCACTCCCAAGAACAGGGAGTGATGTGATGAGCAAACTCGGAGCAATGGCGATTTGAGGATTCGTAATATTTGCCTGCAGGATATAGGTCACTTTTTGGCCCTGACCAATGAGGTATTGAATCAGGCTTCCATCAATATTCGAACAGATGATGGTGATGGTTCCTGTCGGTGCGGAAGCACTGCAACTTGCAGATGCAGAGGGATTCCCCTGTGTGAACAGTTTTGGACTGAGCGGATCGATCTGCACGTTTTGTGCAAGCACCTGGAATGTGAGTGTTTTAAGCTGCACATTGTTGGATCCAAACCATGTGTTTAAGTGCGGTGATGCCTGGATTTCTACCATCCCAAGTGTGGACATGCCAGAGGGAACAATGCCGCCGTCGCTCTCCATGGTCCCCCGTTGTACGGAGGCAATCTTTGCAAGGGCAACGGTCTGACTGGATGCCGCAACCGGCACATTAGAACCAGGTGAACTGCGCCCGATAAATACTTCCCCTTCCAAGATAGTGTCTCCATCATTCTGCGCGAGTGCACTATTGGAGGTCATGCCGTGAGCTTCTATGGCAGGATAACTCGTTGTGCTTGTCGACAGAGAAATGGTAAACGATTCGCCACTCACGGCTCCCAATTGGTCAGATTTGATCTTTGCGCGGACGACGAGCGTCGCTTCTTCATTCCTCTTGATAATCCACGTCCTGCTAGGAAGATCTGCACAGAACCGTGCACTGCTTACGGTTCCACACTGGCTGTTGGTTGCCTGCGCGAAGGCAGATTGTTCGCCATTGCGGTAGAGGTAGAGTGATTCAATATTTTGGCTCCCGCCTTCAAAACGAAGATCGGCAATATCGATGTCTTCCTGATCTGCAAGAAGTTTTACTTGGAAGACAGGGTCCGAGAGGGAACTGCCAAGGACAATATGTGGACGGATCGCAGCGTTATCATTCAGGACGAACAAATTTCCACGTTCAGAAATATCAATCGTGCCACTCGTTTGCGTGAGCACGCTGATCCAGCAAATCTGGTTTGCGGGGCATACACCGTCTGTTTCTATGCCTGTTAAGCTGCGGCCATCCTGTGCGCCCGTTGCTTCGATGTAATCCGTTGTAGTGGTATTCAGCTTGAGCTTTAGGCTCACGTTCGCGATGGTGTTCACAATGTTCGCACGTACTTCAAACGGAACGATGAGTCCATCATGGAGTAGCCCCGCTGCGCCAAGTTGGTCAAATACCAGCCTTCCGCCATCGGTCTTTCCACTTTCTTGTGCAATGGTTTCGTATGTCCCATTCCCATCCCGATCCATGGCGAGCGTGTACTTTTGTGCATACAGGAGTGAGCCGATTTCTGGCACGAAGGCGATTTTTGTGAGGAGTGCATCTTGCCGTCCGGACACCGCCGTAAAGCGAAGCAGCGGAACATCGGTCCTTCCGCTGGGGAAGGTTGCAACAGTTGTGCTTGCTTGTTGTTGAATGCCCAACGTCGCGTGACGGATCGGCTCCGATACGAGGAGACAAATCGACGAACAGCCATCACCATCCTCCGTATTGCCATCATCGCATTCTTCCTCTCCTTCTTTCACTGCATTACCACACACAGAAGAACGGGGAGAGCTCACAGAACTGGATGATGACGTAAGAAGTCCTTCGGGTGCCATTTTTACGATTAATTCTGCAACTTCTCCACGCGTCAGAAGATGGGAAGGAGAGTTGAGGAGATGCAGAAGCA
>CAZEUQ010000010.1:0-17062 GCA_964515125.1 uncultured Candidatus Peribacteria bacterium | reverse complement strand
CCTCATGCCGGGAATGGACGGCTTTACGGTCTTGGAAAAGTTGAAGCCGCTGGGCGTTGTAGGAAAGATCCCTGTCATTGTCCTTACAAACTTAAGCCAGGAGAGTGATCACAAGAAGGCACTGGAGTTGGGTGCCGCAGATTTTGCGATTAAGAGTGAATTGAGCTTTGACGAGATTGTCGCCAAAGTAGAGTCCGCGTTGTCTTCCTCACCCTCTGCGTAATGGTTACTCTTCTCCGTTTCCTTTTTTGGCCCGTCATCCTACTGCTCGTCGCGGTAGGGAATGCCGTGTTCCATGCGCATGTGTGGTCTTCGCTCTGGAGCTGGTTCATCGCAAACCCTGTGAACAATACATTGGTGCTCCTCTTGGTCTATGCGCTGGTGCAGCTTGCCATCTACGAGATGCGGTTTACGTATGCGTGGTTTGCCTCAAAAAAACTTGTTTCTTTCAAAGTGATCTTGCCACGATCCGACAGTAAAATTGATGAAGAGAAACGGACAGAAAAGGATTTCAAGGAGAAAGTCGCCGTCATGGAACAGTTGTTCCGTGCACTGTACGAAGTAAAAGACCTGACCTTCTGGGACCAGATTCACTTCATGATTTTTCGGTACAAGACGATGAGCTTCGAGATGTATCTGGAAGAGGGGCAGCTCACGTTCTATGTCCTCATGCCGTCTAGTCTTGTTTCCATTGTAGAAAAGCAGATCACGTCCTATTACCCGAATGCGGAAGTTGCCCTGCAGCCAACACCGGAGCTGCAACCAAAAGGATCCAAACTGGTGGCTTACAACATGATCACGAAGAAATCGTTCATCTACCCCATTCGTTTCTTCGAACAAATGCAGGATGATCCATTAAACGACATTACGAACGTGCTTTCGAAGCTGGAAGCGGATGAATCCGCATGCGTACAAGTCATCATCACTCCTACCTTCAGTGAGCGATGGAGCCGCAAAGCAAAGTCTTTTGCGAGCCAGCAATTCAAGGGGAAAAAAGAGACAGTCTTTGATCGTATTCCCGTGCTCAAGTGGCTTGGCTTCTTCACGAGTGCGCTGTCTTCGGACAGCAAAACCAACGCACCCGGCGCATCCAGCGGGGACTCTTTCGTCCGCATGATCCAGCCTGAGGAAGAACTTTACAAGCGCATGGGTGAGAAGGCGGGACGGAGCGGATTCGAGACATCCATTCGCATCTTTGCCGCTGCAAAAACATGGCAGCGTGCCATCGACGTTACCAACAACATGCAGGTTGCGTTCAACGTTTTCCGCGATGACTACGGGAACTTCTTCAAGAACCGTCGCATGTGGGTCGACTTTTTCCCACTCACATGGAATGCACCCATCATGCATGCGCTCTGGAAACATCGCATCAATGGATACTTCCACAGGCGGAATATCCTCGTTGAGAAGGAACTTGCATCCATTTTCCACTTTCCAGATAGCCGCTACAACAAAATGCCGATCATCGAGTGGATTGCGTATAAAGTTTTGCCGCCGCCTCCCGATGCGCCAAAAGAAGGCATTGTCATTGGGGTGAACAAGTATCGTGCCGTGGAGACAGACATACGCTTCATGGACGTAGATCGTTCCCGTCACCAGTACATCATCGGTAAATCTGGCTCCGGTAAATCTGCGCTCCTTTCTTGGCAGGCGCGCCAAGACATCCGGAATGGAAATGGCGTGTGCATCGTCGATCCACACGGCGATTTGATTCAGGACGCACTCGCACACATTCCGAAAGAACGCGCAAAGGATGTGGTGCTGTTTGATCCTGCCGATACGGAACGCCCGATGGGTTTAAACCTCTTGGAAGCAAAAACGGACGAAGAAAAAGATCGTGCATCCCTGGATGCCATGGAAATCTTCATCAAGCTCTTCGGAAACGAAATCTTCGGCCCGCGCATCCAACACTATTTCCGAAACGGCTGCCTTACACTGATGGATGACGAAGAGGAGGGAGCAACGCTCATCGATGTGCCGCGCCTGTTTGTAGATGACGCATTCCAGAAATACAAAGTGAGCAAATGCCGCAACGCCGTTGTCCGCAGCTTCTGGGAAAATGAAATCGCGAAAACCGGTGCTCGCGAGAAGGAGGAAATGATTCCGTACTTCTCCGCGAAGTTCGGTCCATTCATCACGAACACAACCATGCGTAACATCATCGGGCAACCGAAGAGCGCATTCAATGTTCGCGATATCATGGACAATCAGAAAATTTTGCTCATCAATCTTTCCAAGGGACGCATTGGCGACATCAATGCACAACTTCTTGGGCTTATCTTTGTGAACAAAGTGAATATGTCTGCGCTCTCGCGAGCGGATATGCCAAAGGAACAGCGCAAGCGTTTTTACCTCTATGTAGATGAATTCCAGAATTTCATTACGGATGCCTTTGCAACCATTCTCTCCGAGGCCCGCAAGTACGAGCTCGCGCTCATTATGGCGCACCAGTACATCGGGCAGCTCACGGGCAAAACAGGCGCGTACGAAGATGCATCCACAAAAATGCGTGATGCGGTCTTTGGTAACGTTGGATCTATCTTAAGTTTTAAGATTGGCGCAGAAGATGCCGAGTATATGGCAAAAGAATTTGCACCGGTCCTTTCCGAACAGGATGTCATCGGTATTCCCAATTTCCACTGTTACGCAAAAATAAGCATCAATAACACGACATCCCGTCCGTTCAGCATGAAAACGATCTACGACGAATCGGACCGTAATGAAAAGATGGCATCTCTCGTGCGTGAATACAGTCGTATGAAGTACGGGAGGAAGAAAGTGTTTGTGGATCAAGAGATTGAAGATCGGATAGGGATCATCAAATAGAAGACAAGAGAGCTGTTATTGAAGCTTTAGAGCGGGTCTGCGACCCGCGTGTTTTCCAGAGTAGAGAGCGGGTTTCTTACCCGCGGCATAGCAAGAGTTTCCACTTTCTTTGACGCAAAGAAAGTGGAGCAAAGCCGTTCAGGCCCTGAGGCCTTCAGGCCCGAATGGGAAACAGTCGCTGTGAAAATTTTCCTGCACTTCCAAAGCCGCTCACTCCGCTGCAAACATGATCCCCCAAAATTCTTCCTTGCCGCATGTTTGCCACGCTCCGTTCGCGGGGAAGTGCAACGGAAAATATTTCAATGCGACGAGAAATAGGAAAGCCTTTTAAGCACCTATCCCCAGTTCACCCATCACGCCCTTCATTTTCTCTGCAGACACGATTTGTGCTTTTTTGAAGGCACGGTTGAGTGCATCCTTGAGAAGTTCGGCAATTTTTTCACGTGGCGTATCGGGATCAATTTTGATGCTCATCACCTCCATCTCTGCTGACACAACCACATGCACGCCAGATGCCTCTGCTTCCACATGGATATTCTTCAGCTCCTTCTTCACTCTTTTGGCCTCGCGCTGCAGACGGAACATGTCTTTTGCCTTATCAAACATGCGCAGAGTATAGAGGATCTTTGGCTTGGATCAATGTGCCAGCGCTTCCTCAGTTCTTTTACAAGAGGAGGAATTGTCTCGATATCATCGAGGCGATCGGCAATATTATCGATCTTTGTTTCGACCATGATGAGTCGGTGTTCAACGGAGTCAACCCTCTTTTCTAGATGGAGGATATTCATCCTTAGTCTCTTCTCTATGTTCCCTCATTCAATACGAAGACTGCTGCGAATAGCGTTCAAATGCGCCATCACATCATGCAACGTGATATCGGGCTTGCCGCTTTGTGCGTCGTTTTTCACAGGATTGGGACCATCCATGGCTCGCCTTTCCCGGGCAAGAAAATCTCCTTGCACCATGGCTTGGATGGTGATGTGGATTTGCTATGATTCCTTCATGTTTCGACTCATCAAGCTTGGTATTTGGATTCTTGTATTGTGGTACGTTATTTCGTGGGCGTTGTACCAGCACAATCTTCTTCCAAAGGACACAGAAAGCACCAAGCGCATTGCTGTGACTATCGAAGCAGGTTCCTCCGTGACAACGATCAGTGAGTTCCTTGAACAGAAGGGGATTATTCGCTCCGCATCGGCTTTTGCGCGCTATGTGAAAAAACGAAATCTCGAGACAACGCTCAAAGCGGGTACGTTCGTGTTGTCACCGGCATCATCCATCGAAGACATTTCAACCATACTCGTTTCGGGTCAGGCCGATGAAGACAAGGTGACGATTCCCGAAGGGTTTACCGTTGCGCAAATTGATGCGCTGCTCGCGGAACGTGGACTCGGAAAACCCGGCGATATCATTCATTGTGCATTCACATGCGATTTCTCTTCGTTTGATTTTTTGCCGAAGCAAAACGCGACACCAGAAAAAAATGGCTATGGATCAAAAGTAGAGGGTTACCTCTTCCCCGATACGTACTTTGTTTCCCGCTCCGCGTATGTTCCAAAATTTTTTCTGGAACGCATGCTTGGTGCGTTCCGAAAAAATGTCGTGGAAGGACGCAAGACGGATATCAAACAATCTTCACGGACTCTCGCAGAGATTGTGATCATGGCATCTCTTCTTGAGGAAGAGACGCGAACGGATGACGAGCGTTCTATCGTCTCGGGCATTTTGTGGAAACGATTTGATGCCAAGACGGGTCTTGGAGTGGATGCAACGATTCGATATCTCCATCAAAACCAAACAGGCGCACTCACCGCAAAAGATTTGGATGCAGATTCCCCGTACAACACGCGCAAATACCGCGGTCTTCCCCCGGGAGCAATCGCCAATGCGGGACTCAAGAGTATCGATGCCTCACTTCATCCCAAAGATTCCGCGTATTGGTATTACCTCCACGGAACGGATGGGACGATTCGCTATGCCATCACGAATGATGAACATAATGCGAACAAAGCAAGATACTTGCGTTGATTACAATCCTACGGAAAGGATAGGCTGTCGCTATGCATCGATCGAAGCAGATCCACCTTTGGAAAATACTTCTCTTTCTTTGCATTGCACTTGGGCTTCTTGTTGTTGGGCGTTTATACCGGGAAACAGAACGCACGGCATTCGTTGGCTCCATCCTTACAACGGTGAACGGGTACCAGGCACTCGTCTTGCACCTTCCGCATGGTTCCGGAGAGGTGCTTCCTGCTGGAATGCTTGGGCTGCTCACATGCCCGACTGACAATCCTCCTGCGGGATTCCGGTGGACTGTTCCACAGGATCTTGTTCAGGCAGGAGCGCAAGATCCTCTCATCTACGAATACACAGATGGATTTATCACGGAGAAGAATACCGCGCTTCAATCTCTTGCGCGATGGAGTGGGAACATTTTCTCTCTTCGTGGCATTGCAAATCTGGAGGTTTTTGCAGCGGGAAGAACGTATTTCATCAATGCGGCAAATGACATTATGCTTCGTTGTTCCGTTCCCGCGGGGTCAAGTTCTTCCAGTAGCTCCAGCACGACGGTGAGCGGTGACCACGAATACTGGATTCCATCAGGTGGAACACAACGTCGCTACCTCCTCCATGTTCCTCCATCGTACGTGCCCGGGTCGCCCGCGCCGCTCATCATTGCTATGCATGGAGGAGGAGGCAATGCAGAAAATGCCGTTGAAACATTTAACTTGAATCCAGTTGCAGATCAACACGGATTCCTCGTTGCGTATCCGGAGGGAACAGGGTCGATGGTTGTGTACGGAAAAGTCTCGGGGTCGTGGAATGCGGGAGGGTGTTGCGGGGAAGCGGCGCTTCGTCGGACGGACGACGTTGGGTTCATCGGCAGCATGCTCGACCACATTGAGTCGAATTTTTCCATCAACCCAAAGCGTGTGTTTGCGACGGGATTCAGTAACGGTTCCATGATGAGCTATCGCCTTGCGGCGGAAATGAGTGATCGCATTGCCGCTATTGCGCCGTTCTCGGGTCAGCCGATGATTCTGTCATGGAATATGGTACGACCCGTTGCAACGTTGCACATTCACGGTATCGATGATCCCTGTGCACTCTACAATGGTTCGAATCCCCCGCAGTTCTGTGGCACCTGCCTGAACCAGTACTACAACGTGATCGGAATTCCCACGATTGGCTCCGGCAGCTTCTCGTGTACGGCGGCCGCCACTGCCATGAATTCCTGGAGATCCATCAATAGATTATCCGCAACCACGCGTACCACGCTGACCCAGCCGAACGTCACATGTTATACGTACGATCAACCCGCACCTACTGCACCACAAGCGTGGAAAGATGAAGCAGCCGAAGTGGAGCTTTGTTCCATTTCCAGCATGGGTCACACATTCCCCAAAACAAATCCTGTCTATGACATTGCATCGTGTCATCCCGATTGCAGCATCACATCATGCACCGCACCACAGCAATATATCTACGATAACTACTGCGTTCCATGGAAGGACATTGTAGGTTCGCTCAGTGATGCCATCGACGGTCCTTCCATGTTATGGGAGTTCTTCAATCGGCATCCGATGTTGTAGAGGAGTGATGATGGCTGGCAGGAGCACATAAATATGTCTATCCTGTCAGAGAATCATGCCGATTCCTTCGCCCCCCCGTCGACGATTCGCGCTACGCAGTCTTGTTGGCGTCGCGATGGTGTTCCTCGTGCTTGCCATCACGCTTCTTTACATCGAAGGAAACTCTCTGCGTGGATTTGTGTTGCATCATGTTGTGCAGACGATAGGAGGTTCTGAAACCGTCTTCTATGGGAGGTTGAGTCCCATGGAACAGGTACCTGTTCCGGCCAATGCACATGCCATTTATGAATGTCCAACTGATGCTCTTCCGGCAGGATACGCATGGATGCATCCGCAGGATTTCAACGATGGATATGGCCCAAAAACACAGGTTCCGGGACTCAAAGTCTACGAGTATGCAGACTCTCTCTTTACGGCAGAAAAAAATGCGTCACTCACGGGAAGCACTCGATGGCCCGGCCGTACGTACGGCTTTCCCGAAAAGCCGGATACTATCGACTCATTTCTGCCGGGAAAGGTGTACCACGTTCGAGCGAGTCATGGTTTTGAATTCGCATGTACACGCCATTGCTCCACAACGTGCACTCCTCCTTTCAATTGTCGATACGACAACATCGTCTATAACCAGCTTGGTTGCGTTGATCAATGTGGAACGCTTACGTGCGATACACAGTCATCTTCCTCGTCGTCATTTGGACAGAATTCCTCCTCTTCGTCGTTTATCAATCTTCTCTGTGGCAATGGAACCATCGATGCCCTTGTGAGTGGCACTCTGGAAGAGTGTGATGATGGGAACGTCATGGACGGCGATGGATGCTTCGATACCTGCGCGACGATGATGCGGCCGTACAAGTTTGAAGGATCCTCTTCCAGCAGCAGTTCGTACGATGCGGGTCCACGTGTGTACATACTTGATACAGAGAATAAAACTATTCAAAGCATGCGACCGGATATCACCGGTACGGGAGCTGCGAGGGTTGTTCTTGCATACGGCAACACAGACCGCAGCGGCCTTGCCGTAGATCCTACGGCTCGCAAGATGTACTGGCTCAACAATACGGCGCATACCGTGCAGAGAGCAAACCTTGATGGAACACAAAGGGAGGTTTTTGCATCATTTTCAGGATCCACTGCGCTTGGGTTCAGCATCGCGATTGATAGCGCCAACAGGTATGTTTATTGGAGCGAATACACAGCAAACCCCCTCGTCACTCGTGTCTTGCGCAAGGAAATGTCTGTGGGATCTGAGACGAAATTAACACTCAGAATCATTGCCGATTTCGTCGAAGCGCTTGCCATAGAAAACACGCTCAACTACCCCAATATTTATTTTTCACTGCAAAATCAAAATAAGATCATGAAGCTCTCGTACCCCAACCTTCTTACGACCGTCCTCACTGTTCCGCCGCAAGCTGGTCATACTCCGTTTGCTTTGGATGTGTCTTCCACTCCGAAGAAGATCTACTGGATCGATTCATCCATCAATGCGCTGCGTCGTGCGAACATCGATGGATCCGCCCAAGAAACGATCCCACTGAGCTGGACTCCATCTTCTTCCATGATCAGTCTGACGCTGGATACCGCGCGCAAGAATATTTTCTTCGGAAGTAGAGATGGTCTTTCGAAGGTCAGTTTCACGGGAGGGATCGTCTCCAATACGACATATGGCATGGCCGCGCCTGCCTTCTTACAGTATTTTACGGGTCCGTAGAACTATGAACGCATTTTTTCACAAACGGCACGCTGTCTTGCTCCTTCTCTTCGGAGGATTCGCTCTCCTTGCTGGCGCCATTTTTTTCTACGGTACACCTGTGAAGCTTTCCCGTCTCTCGGCATCGCTCGGGACTCCTTCTGCGACGTCGTACGTTCTCATGCCGGGGGAAACGGTGAATCTCCGCCTCAGGCAGCCGTACATCATCACCTGTCCCATGGAGTTGCCCGAAGATGGCACGGGGCCGAACCCCGGATTGTTGTTTCCTGTATGGAATAAGGCACCGTGGATCGATCTTTTTGGAACGTATGAGGATAATCGAACCGTGACGGGCTCTCTCCTCATGTATGAATTTGAACAGGGTATCGATTGGAATACAGGCGACACTGTGCAGAATTTCATTCGTGAAAAAGATATGATGCGTATCGGTATAAGTAGGTGGCCGGGTAATAGTTATGGTTTCCCCGAAAGCAAGACGCAATTTCTTGATTGGCTCAAGCCAGGAACCATGTACTACGTACAAGCCGATACTGGTGCATATGTTTTCGGCCAATATGGTATTGGGAAAGAACCCGGAGGAGATTCGATCCCGTTCACATGTAATTCGTGGACCGATGGATGCTTTACTGCCGGCACGAAAATCACGATGGCAGATGGTTCGGTAAAATCCATTGAGCACATTCGTGTTGGGGACATGGTTTTGGGGTGGGACGAAAAAACTGGTGAGCAAAAAGTATCAAAGGTGACGGAGACATACGTACGGCAAGTGCCCATGACGTACATGGTGCACTTCAGGGATCGCACGCTTCACGTGACGGGTGAGCATCCTGTGTGGGTGAGTGGTGCATGGAAGTATGTGCGCGATGTGCGCATTGGCGATGTGCTCACGCGTCAGGACGGTTCTGAAGATGTCGTCCTTTCCATGGAGTACGATGTCCAATCGACATCGGTCTATAACCTGACGGTGGATGGCGTGCACACGTACTACGCGAACGGGTACCTCGTGCACAATAAACTCCACTTATGCAATGGTGACGGCGCGTGCGGGTTTGCGGAGGATTGCGGATACTGTGCCAGCGATTGTGGTTGTCCATCGGGACAGGAATGTTATGTTGCTCCTCATACGGATGCGCCGTTCTGTAGAGATATACAATCTTCGTCCTCCTCTTCCTCTGCCTCCAGTGCATCGGCAAGTTCCAGTTCCTCCTCTGCATCGTCTGGGTCCAGTGGATCCTCAGGATCAAATGGATCATCCGGCTCATCAGGAAGCACAGGAAGCGCCACGTCACAGAACTTCAGTATCGATATTGGACCCTGGACCTATAGCTGTCCGTTTATCTATGCATGGGATGGATCTTCCTTCGTTCGAGAAACGGAGGGCATTCCCTTCTCGCCACTTGCATCCTTGAAAGCAGGGAGTCATGAGCGACTCTCTGCGCTCACGCCCGATGCCGATGGCACGCTCCGTGTAAAAATTACGGAAGAGCGCGACGAGACATCGTATATCGATCACACCATTCTGTACGCAGTGGATTTTAACCCCGTCCCGGGAAGATCCGTTGTTGCGGATGTGGACGGAAACATCCACACACTCGAAACACCCGATCTTCCTCGCACATGCCAGACGAGTCTTGGGGATGATTGCAAAACTCAGGTGAGCGCCATCGATCGTGATGTTCTTACATTCGACCCCAAGAGACTTCTCGAGAAAAAGGAAGACCTGACGCACGATGTGGTGTTGACCTTCGATCGTCCGACAAACAGAAAGACTGCAAAACTTTTCCTCAAGGTGGAAACCGCGAGCCCTTCTGGAAATTTCAGCGATACAACGCTCAAGAAGTTGGGGAGCACAGGTCTTGCACTGTTTGATTCCTTCTTCGCGCGCACGGGGAATGGAAGTGTCATCGAGAATGCGCTGAAAGACAGCGCGTTCTACTTGGCCGTTGATGTACAGGAAGGCGATACATGGCGCACGGTCAATTTCGTGCGACCGGGAGATTATGGCGGGTGGGATGATTTTCTTGTGCCGATCGATTTCGGTGCGACGCAAGAGAGTACTGTGACGGTACGTCTTCGCACAATCTGGATGTACAAGATCGATTTTGTGGGTCTTGATTGGTCGGAAGATCAGCCCATGCACATCACCACTCTTGTGCCGACAGAAAAGACGACGGACAGCGTTCGTGCATTGCTTTCGGCGCAGGACACGAAAAATCTTGTGCTGCACAAGGGGGATGAAGCTGTACTCACCTACATGGACCCAGCCCGTATGCGTGGTAAAGAACGTCAATACGTCTTCAGCCTGTATGGTCATTACATCGTGGACGCTCCAACATTATCAGCGAAGGAAACGCTTCGTGCTGTTGCATCCCTTGTACAAACGCTCAAAGGTGGGACGTTAAGTATCAATGCGTACGTGAGGGAATTCCTCATGAATGGATTGTAGAAAGATGACGTTACATCGAGGAATGATAATGGAGGGAACCATTCCAAAATAGCTTGAAATGTGCTATAATGAGGGGATGGTTCGGCACCTCGGATGTATCGGCTTTCTCACGGTTTTTACCGCGCTGGCGTTCGTTCCGCCTGGCGAAGGCCAGGCTGCGTATATACAGGAGAAGGGATCGATCCTTCCGCGGAATATCGCATTCCAGGATATCGATGCCGTTGTCCCACTTGTCACATCTCGTATTTCACAGATCGATAAAAAAGAGGTCCTCCATCAGGCAACTTCTCTGACGGCATCTTTCATCGGCTTCGCTGCAAAAAATATCGAATCGAATGCATCGTCCAAGCAGTGGCGAGACATTGCATCTTCCAGCGATGCACAAACGCGATCGCGATTTCTTGCCATCGAATGGGCGCGTGAAAAAAATGATAGGACAACATGCGGGAATCTTTCCGATGACGGCAATTGGATTGCGTATTGCCTCGCACGTGTCACGCGGAATGCTTCACGATGTGATCAAATTGCACCACTACACATACCAGATGTAAAAACACTTTGTGAGAATGAATTTGGTCATGATCGCGACACTCCTTCATTTCTTGCTACACTACTCCTATGACAATGCGTAAATTGAAAATTGGCGTGATGGGTTCGGCAAGCGGGCCACAAATAAACGATGCTTCATCGCGCAAGAAGGCCGAGATCCTTGGGAAGGAAATTGCTAAACGAGGGCATATTTTCATCAACGGAGCATGCCCGGGCCTCCCGAACGATGCGATGCTTGCTGCTAAGAAAGAGGGCGGACTCACCATCGGTATTTCTCCCGCGTATTCCGAGTATGCGCATGTGAATGAGTATCAGTCGCCCCACGATCACGACATTATCCTTTTTACCGGACTTGGTTTTATGGAGCGCGACGTCATTAATATTCGATCCTGCGATGGTGTTGTGTTTATGAGTGGCGGGATTGGAACGCTAAACGAACTTACCATTGCGTACGATGAAGGACGTGCCATTGGCATCCTCACCAATTCGGGTGGTATTTCCAATGCCGTTCCTCACATTATCGAGGAACTGTGTAAGCGCAAACTTCCGCCGAACCTGGTGTTTGATGATGATCCGATAAAACTGCTTGATAAACTGGAGGTCGCCATTGCGGCGTATCCTATTCCTATCCATGAAGATGGAAGAGTTCTGGATGTAGAGGGAACGGAACAACGGGGATAGATTCAGATGTCCAGTCCTTTCTCGGTTTTTCCTTTTGTAATCCAGCGAATAGGCGTCCCTTCAAACGAAAAGCTCTCACGAATTCTGTTCTCCAAAAAACGCAGGTCGCTCACATTCACACGCTTGGGATCTTTTACGAAGACGATGAACGTAGGAGGGTTTATCTCCGCTTGCGTAATGTAGTTTGCCTTACCGATGTGTTTTACCGGAGCGTTGTTCGTGATGCGTTGGTACCACGTCATCAGCTTTGCCGTTGGGATTCTTCTCGCTCGATTCTCTGCGACTTCTTCAATGGCGGGGAAGATATGTAAAAGCCCCTCACGCGTGACCGCAGAGCAGGGAATCATGGTTGCAAAGCGACAGAACGGGAAATGAAAAGCAATCTCCTTATTCAGTTTGATGCGCTCTTCACTCGTGAGCATATCAATCTTGTTAAGCAGAAAAATAATGCCTGCGCCACTTTCTACAGCAAGCCCCGCAATGCGTTTATCCTGCCTGCTCACTTTTGCAGACGCATCAATCACAAGGACAACCACATCCGCCTGCTCCATGGAGCGGATGGTCCGTAGCTCCGCGAAGCGCTCGATCTCCAGTTCTGTCTGCCTGTTTTTTTTAAGTCCTGCGGTATCCGTAAGGACGTACTGCTTTTCGTGGAACATGATTTCGGTATCGGTACTGTCCCGCGTCGTACCGGGAATATCCGAGACAATG
Organism: uncultured Candidatus Peribacteria bacterium; assembly: GCA_964515125.1. Lineage (GTDB taxonomy): Bacteria > Patescibacteriota > Gracilibacteria > Peribacterales > Peribacteraceae > JALQTW01. Next base: position 4,545 of record CAZEUQ010000010.1, on the reverse strand, counting down.
AGGGGCGAACGTGCACGCTGTGTCTCGGACATGAAGGCATTCACAATGGAACTCTTCCCTACGTTTGGTCGTCCTACGATGGCAATGCGGGGGATGTACACATCCTCCGTTTCTGGTTTCGGTTGTTTTGTAAAATGAAGAGCCATGAGTTCCTTTTCAATCGCTCCCTCCAGGTCGGCGATACCGAAGTTATGTGGTGCGCTGATAGGGATAACGTGGTCACCAAGTGCCAGTGCCTGGTACTCGATGAGCATTTCATCCACCTTCTTCGGGTTATCCAGTTTGGAGACTGCAATGATCACCGGGACGTGGCGTTTTCGTTTTTTTCGGAGAGTATTCACCACGTGGTCATCCGCAGAGGTCATCTCTTCTTTCCCATTCAAGAGAAAAATGATGACATCCGCATTTTTAATGGCAAGTTCGCTCTGTGCCTCGACGTCATGTTCAAAACTTGCATCGGTCGTCCCGCCACCCATACCGCCGGTATCCACCAGCAGGTAATCGACGTTCTTTCCTTCAACCCTCTGCGCAATGTGGTCGCGCGTTGTGCCTGCAATGTCACTCACAATTGCCTTGCGCTCTCCGATGAGACGGTTGAACAGCGTCGACTTCCCCGTGTTGGGTTTCCCAATGATGGCGACGAGAGGTAATTTCGGCATTCTAGGATTGAGGAACTATTGAGCACTCTCGCCCTGAGGGAGCCCGAGCTTGTCGAGGGCGAGTCGAAGGGTGATGGCGACGAGCGGTAATTTTGGCATTGCGCTTCAGTCTAGCACAAAGAACAGCTATTCTATGCCCGATGTCCGACTTCTACGATCCCTCAACGCTGGAAGCGAAGTGGCAGAAGAAATGGGCTGAAGCGAAGCTCTATGAGATCGATTTAGCAAAGGCGAAAAAGCCCTTCTACTCTCTTGTCATGTTTCCGTACCCAAGCGGCGATAAATTGCACGTGGGTCACTGGTATAACTTTGCGCCGGCAGACAGTTACGCGCGCTTCATGCGCATGCAGGGCTATGATGTGATGGAACCCATGGGCTTCGATGCCTTTGGTCTTCCCGCAGAAAATTACGCCATCAAGACAGGTGTTCCTCCCGCAGAATCCACCGCGAAGAATGTGGAGACGATGATCAAGCAACTCTCTCGTATGGGGTGCATGTACGACTGGTCGAAGACGCTTAACACCAGTGATCCTTCCTATTACCAATGGACGCAGTGGTTATTCTTGGAGATGTATAAACATGGAATTGCCTACAAGAAACTCGCGAATGTGAACTGGTGCCCAAAGGATCAAACGGTTCTTGCGAATGAACAAGCGCAGGATGGGGTATGTGAACGCTGCGGAACACCCGTTATTCAACTTCCACTGAATCAGTGGTTTTGGAAGATCACGGATTACGCGCAGCGGTTACTCGATGGGCACAACAATCTCGATTGGCCTGAAAAAACGATCCTGATGCAGAAGCACTGGATTGGTCGGAGCGAGGGGGCAGAGATCCTCTTTGACATAGACGGCCACAAAGAAAATATCAGTGTCTTCACCACCCGCCCCGATACGCTCTTTGGCGTCACGTATGTGGTTCTTGCGCCAGAACATCCCCTTGTGGACAGTATCACGACAGCCGATCGCAAATCAGCAGTGAAGACCTATCAGGAAAGCGTAAAGAAGAAGACCGAACTGGAACGCACGGAGCTGAATAAATCGAAGACGGGTGAGCCGACCGGTGCGTATGCTATCAATCCTGTCAATAATGAGAAGATTCCAATCTGGATTGCTGACTATGCCCTCATCAATTATGGAACAGGTGCGGTGATGGCGGTTCCTGGTCATGATGAACGGGATTACGAATTTGCAAGAAAGTTCCAATTACCGATGAAGGAAGTTGTCCAGGGTGGAGATCTTTCGAAGGAAGCATTCACGGAAGACGGAAAGCATAGCAATTCGGATTTTATTGATGGACTTTTTACCGATGACGCAAAAAAGAAAATGATTGCATGGCTCGAAGAGAACAAAAAAGGAAAAGGTGTCATCAGATATCGTCTCCGTGATTGGCTTGTCTCACGTCAGCGCTATTGGGGTGCTCCCATTCCGATTGTGTACGATCCTGACGGCAACGCGCACCCTGTTCCAGAGGAACATTTGCCATGGCTTCTGCCAACCGACATTGCATTCAAACCGACAGGGGAGTCACCGCTCAAGGAATCGAAGGAATTCAAGGAACGCACGGAAAAGCTCTTCGGGAAGGGCTGGACGCCGGAGTACGATACAATGGATACGTTTGTATGCTCGAGCTTCTATTACCTGCGATATTTGTCGCAAAAGAATGAACAGGAAAAATCCGAAGCACGAAGCACGAAATCCGAAAAAAAATCAACAAACGTTTCGGATTTCGGATTTCGTATTTCGGATTTCCTCGATCCAATGATCGAGAAGACCTGGATGCCCGTCTCCATGTACATCGGTGGTCCCGAGCATGCGTGCATGCATCTCATTTATGCTCGTTTTGTGATGATGGCACTCAAGGATTTTGGCTATGTGAGCCATGATGAACCGTTCAAAAAATTAGTTCATCAAGGACTCATTACAAATCAGGGTGCGAAGATGAGTAAATCCAAAGGAAACGTCGTCAGTCCCGATAGCTTCATCGACAAGCATGGCTCCGATGTCTTCCGCATGTACCTGATGTTCATGGGGCCATTCACGGACGGTGGAGACTGGAGCGATACGGGGATTAAAGGAGTCGATCGCTTTGCTCAGCGGCTGTATCGTTTGGTAAAAGAGAACAAAAAAATTGAACAAGATTCTGCTCATCTATTAGGGCTCCGTGAAAAAACAGTGAAAAAGGTAACCGAGGATATTCAAGCACTCCGATTCAATACCGCTATCAGCGCACTCATGGAATTCTTGAATGCTGCAGAGAAAGAAGAGGGGATTGCCATTGAGACACTCAGGAAGATCGTAACACTCCTCGCGCCCATTGCACCGCATCTTTCGGAAGAACTATGGGAGATGCTTGGCGGAAAAGGATTTGCCATCGAACAGGCGTGGCCGGAGTTTGATGCATCGCTCATCAAGGAAACTTCCATTGTCATCGTTGTACAGGTGAATGGAAAACTTCGTGCGGAATTAACAGTGAGTCCCGATGTTTCCGAAAAAGACATCATTGCGCAGGCGAAGAGTCATCCGAATGTCCAAAGGTTCCTCGAAGGAAAGGAACCAAAGAAGGCGATTTATGTAAAAGGGAAGTTGGTGAGTTTAGTCTTATAAATATTACGGTGACCCTCGTACGATCATGCCAAGTGCCAGAATTGCGCGAGCTTGTAGTTGTCGCATCCGATCATCGGGATCGTTCGAGAGTTCCAACTGATCGAGTGTTTCTGCTCGCTCCACGGCAGCACTGTAGCGCATCTCGAGCGGCGTTTTTTCACTAGGTTCCGAAGGACGCATGGAGCAGATTCTACATCTTCTCGTGCTAAGGTACATCTACTATGCATCCTTTCGACCGCTATACATCACTCACCGATCTGTCCGCCCTGAAGGCAATTAGTTCGAAGCCTCTTCGGAAGAGTAAGCGCGTCAATACGCTGAAAATATCGATCAAAAAATTTGAACAATATGCACAAAAAATGCACTGGAAGATCGAGCCCGTGCCGTGGTGTAGCGAAGGGTTTTTTATCGATCGCGAAGATCGTGAAGTTGCCTTGGGGAAGGATCTCCTCCACATGATTGGTGGGACCTACATGCAGGAAGCGGCAAGCATGCTCCCTGTTGCATTACTCGATCCAAAACCAGGAGAGATGATACTCGATATGTCTGCGGCACCGGGAAGCAAGACGACACAGATCGCAGCGCGCATGGAGGGGAGGGGAGTGCTGATTGCCAATGACATGCAGGAAAAAAGATTGTGGACGCTCAATGCAAATCTCCAGCGATGCGGCGTGACGAATGCCATCATCATCAAAAAAGTCGGACAATGGTACAGCCGTCATATGACAGGTCGTTTTGACCGCGTCCTGTGCGATGCTCCCTGTACGGCACAAGGAACCGTGCGCAAAGATCCCACGGCGCTCCATTACAGTTCCGATGACAACATTCAAAAAATGGTGCGCTTGCAGTGTGATCTTTTGGAGGCCGCCATTCATGCGTGCAAAGTGGGGGGGAGAGTGGTGTATTCTACGTGTACGCTCACGCCCGAGGAAAATGAAGGTGTGATTGCGTGGGCTTTGAACAAATTTAGTGAACAAGTTTCAGCCCTTGATGAAGGCAATTTATCAGATATGAGTTACGAGTTACGAGAGATCCTTTTTCCTGCCTTACAAGATAGCAAACTTGTTCAACAAAGGTTTTCTCGAAACTCAAAACTCGAAACTCGTGCCTTTTCGGCCTTTCGCCTCTGGCCCCACACCTTCAATACGGAAGGATTTTTCTGTGCAGTCATAGAGAAACACGCTCCTACGCGAAATGCAGATCGCATGGATCTCGTGCATCGCTTCGAAAAACCCTTACGTAGATCAGAAATCAAAAAGATTGCGGATGATCTTACGGAC
>CAZEUQ010000009.1:0-18281 GCA_964515125.1 uncultured Candidatus Peribacteria bacterium | reverse complement strand
TAGCGCGATTATACCCAGACCATTTACCAGAAGATACCCCGATGAAATGGCGATGACCGTGCTCACAACACTCGTGATGGCAGGAACGGTCGTATTTTTTAGCGCATAAAATGCACGGAGCAGAAGATGATTGATACTCTCAAACGGTATCGAAATGCTATACACGGCAAGTACGAGCATAAATGTTTCTCGTGCGGGGCCATGAAGATGGAGAAGCCATGCAGGAATGGCTGCAAGAAGTGCAAGTGCGAGACTTCCTGGAACCGTGAGCAAAAGATTCATGAATACTCCTTTCCTCATGTACACAGAAAAACGTTCGTGATGCTTAAGCGCCGCTGCCTGACTTAAACCGGAGAAGGCAGATTGTGCGAGAGAGATGCCTGCAATGCCAACGAGAACAGACTGAAAGTTCCGTGCAAAGGCCGTAAGGGATACTGCGCTAAGCCCAAGGCCCGATGCCATCTGATCAAACAGAAGGAGTTGTACTTGCAGTGCGCCCAGTGCTGCCATGCGTGGAAGAATGAGAAGGCCCATCTGTGCAATTTCATGATGCACAAGCCCCGTAGAGGGTAGTCTAAAACGGAACCCTGCGTGCCAGATTCCTATGATGCGATAGGTAACATAGATGACGGTTCCTGCCATCATGCCGATGATGGGACCCAAAGAGCCCATGACAGGTGTGAGCAGATAAATTCCCGCAACCGTTCCGCACGACCACAGAATGGGCGCAAGCCCATAGATCCAATACCGTTGCAGTGCAATGAGGTATTGTCCCGCTGTGTTGCCAATCACAAAGAGTGCGTTCGTAAACAGTGCACAACGTCCGAAGAAGATATAGAGCTCAAGCCGCTCTCCTGTGAACTGTGTAAGGTGCGGCGCGAAATCGCGGAAGAAGACTGCAGCGATGAAGGCAATCACGGTGAAGACTGCTCCAAAGAGAACAAGAATGCTGGATGTCATTCTGTTCATTTCATCTCTATCCCCACGCGCAAGATGGCTTGCAAGAAACGGAACGAGCACAACACTCAAGGACGACATGACAAAAATCTGGAAAAGCAAATCACTCGGACGAAATGCAGCGATGTACACAGAGGCAGTATCGAGTGGGTCCACTCCCGGAGGAAAGACGATGGAAAATGCTTGATCACGGAAGAAACCGGCGAGTGATGCCCCAAACTGCGTGATAGCAAGTACGATCGCGCCGCCAGCAAGGCGCTGCTGAGAAAGATGCCTGCGTGCAAGAACGATCAATTGTCGCATAGGAAGAGACTACCATTGTTCATCAAAAAGGGCCCCCTTCCGGAGGCCTCTTTTTTAGCGACGACTGCGATGTGTCCGGATGTAATGTAGGACTTTCTTTACTTTCTCCTTGAGGCGATTCATCCGATGATGATTGTGGTTGTTGTGCTCATGATGATCTCCATCTTCATCCTCATGATCATTATCATGAGATGAAGAAGAACTCTGCGAGGAACTCAAGGACGATGAGCTTTCCGATTGCACGGAAGACGATGATGACGTAGACGACTGCGACGAGGAGCTGGACAATGCAGAGCTCACGGACGATTGCTCAGAGTTTGACGAGGACGAAGACGAGGAACTATCTCCCGGCGTCTCCACGTGTGTATCTCCTGGGCAAATATATGCACCAAACCACTCATGCGAGGAGAATATGGTGCCACCGTTCCAGCGCAGTGTCTTGATGGTCGTATCGGGGAAGAGAACATACGCACTCATATCTTCTCCGTTTACAAGGCTTGAATATGCGTATGTGTTTGCGACAACACCCGATCCATTCAAGATATCCACAGAACCGACATGTGCACTGCGTCCTGCGTAATAGAGCCCCTGAAGGTACTTACCATAGGGAGCGGAGAAGTCGACCGTTTGGGACAAAACATCGGGAACCTGGCTATAGGCTACGGCGCCAGTACTCGTGAGAAAGTATGTTGGGCCCCCCAGACGGAATTGCACAACCTTCAAGGTGCATCCTTCCATCATGGGTGGTGTTTGAATGATGGGTGCAGGGAGCTCCGGAACCACCGAAGAGGAGCTGGAGCTACTTCCCGTTTCATTGCAGAAATACGCACCGAACCACTGATGAGAAGTAAACACCGTACCGGATGTAAAACGAACGGCCTTCGTGGAACGATCCGGTAGAAGCACGTACGATTTCATGTCGCTCCCGTTTACTGCACTGGAGAATGCGTATGTATGTGTGATCGCATTTGTACTGTCAACGGTGTTGATTGTGCCCTGATGCCCCGAGGCACTATCGCGACCTGCATAGTAAACGGCCTGAATGTACTGACCTGCAGGCGCAAGGATATCGATGTCCTGTGCAAGAACTTCTGGAACCTGCTGATATACCGTCGCGCCAGATTCGCTCAAGAAATACGTCGGTCCGCCCAGGCGGAATTGAACGACCTTTGGCGTACAGCCATCAAGGTTTTGAGGAGTGTCTAGAATAGGAGCCTGAACTGCGAACGCAGTGCCAAGCAACGATGATGTCGCAATCGTGACGACCGCTACCGCAAGCGAAAGGCTTCTTTTGAAAGACATAGTATTGAGTGAGAAAAAAGAGGAGCGCACTTTCGCATGACGTGTACTGTGTGTCAATGCATGTCAAAAGCATGCCCTTCATGCCATAACACTACAAGTAACATGAATGAATAACCCGTGACCAAAAGGCGTTCATCCCGTATGCTCCGGCCATATCTATGACAATGCAGTCCCCTACGCTCGATTTTCTTACACTGCAGGATGACGAGATCCGCACGGTGCTTTCGCGTTACAGCATTGGACTCACCATCGACGAAGCAAAAACGGTGCAAAAGCTCCTCAAACGTCCTCCGACGATTACCGAAGCCGTCATTTGGGGAATTCAAGGAAGCGAACACTGCAGCTATAAATCAAGCAGACGATTTTTAAAAACACTTCCCACAGATGGATCTCATGTCATCTTAGGTCCAAAGGAAGATAGCGGCATTGTTGCGATCACGGATGTTCCTCCCGGAAAACGCTGGGGACTTGTCATCAGCCATGAATCTCACAATCATCCGTCGCAGATTGTTCCGTACGAAGGGGCGGCAACGGGAATTGGCGGCTGCGTGCGGGATGTACTCTGCATGGGTGCACGCGTCATTGGTTGCTTGGATGCGCTGCGACTGGGAGACTTGAAATCGGAAGAGACGCAGTCCATCGCGAAGGAAGTTGCTCGGGGCATTGCGGGCTACGCGAACCCTCTTGGTATTCCAAACCTTGGAGGAGACACCGTGTTCGATGCATCCTATAACCGCAACTGTCTCGTGAATGCCATTACGGTTGGCATTGTGCGAGAAGATGAAATCATCCACAGTTATGTGCCGCAGGAAGCCGGGGAGATTGGCTATGACATCATTCTTATCGGGAAAGCGACGGACCGCAGTGGCTTTGGCGGTGCCGCCTTTGCAAGCCAAACGATGGAAGAAGAAAAGAGTGAGCAGAATACGGGTGCCGTGCAGGAGCCAAATCCTTTCCTGGAACGACATTTGTTAGCATCGACGTATGACCTTTTCGACAAACTTGCAGCGAAGAACGAGCTCCATCGCGTGAGCTTTAAAGATCTTGGTGCCGGTGGCGTTGTGTGCGCATCGGTCGAGCAGGTGGCACCCCGAAACTTTGGCGCGCAGATCGATCTGGAAAAGGTACATACGTCTCTTCCGGGTCTTCCACCCGAAGTCATTGGGTGTGCTGAAACACAGGAACGTTTCTGTTGGATGTGCCACCCAGATCTGACAGCCATGATTCTGGACCACTATAATAAGGAGTGGGATCTTCCCTCCGTTGCAGAGTATGCGCGCGCGAGCGTGATAGGAAAAGTCACGGCGAATCCCCTGTACGAGCTGACATACAAAGGAGCTGTCGTGTGCTCTGCGCTGTCGACGGACATTACCTCTGGCCTCCAATACACACGACCGACGAAGGATCCAAAAAAGACATTTTGTGAACCCGTCATCACATGTACGAAGGACTGCATCACCGCGAATGGAAAAACAATGTCCATCCGCGATGTCTTCCAAGCGATGATCTCGCACCCTTCGCATGGTTCAAAATCCAGAATAGTGGATCACTACGACAAAAGTGTGATGGGAAATACGCTCATTGAACCCGGTGAAGGAGACGCCGGTGTCATCATGCCCTTACAGGATCTTGCAAGTTATGTGCATCGCGGTGCGCATCCAGATTGGGATCTTCCGGAAGAGCAGAAGCACACTGGCGTTGCACTCTCCGCAGGAGGAAACGGTCGGTACGGACGCATCTCTCCGTACCTTCAAGGCATGAACGCCGTCTGGGAGACCGTCCGGAATATCGCAGCAGTGGGGGCTGTTCCTCGTGCTCTTACCGATTGCTTAAACTACGGAAACCCCGAACGCCCCGAAGAACTATGGGAATTGGAAGAAGGAGTGCGCGGTATTGCGGATGCGGCACGCGGTATCCACATAGAAAATGAACCGATCCCTATTATCAGCGGCAATGTGAGTCTGTACAACACGACTCCGAGCGGTGCGATTGATCCGACTGCCATCGTGTGTGCCGCGGGTGTCATGCCCGATGCACGCAAAGCACGATCGATGCAACTCACGCAAAGTGGCCACGATCTCTATCTTCTGGGATCCATCAAGGATGAATGTGGCGGCTCTGCATATTACGATCTTCTGGAGTCGCTGACCCATGCAACGCCGAACACCCTTCTTGGTGCCAATGTTCCACATCCTGATCTGAAGGAAGCCGCGGCAATGATCACATTCCTATACCAGGCGATCCAGCATGATCTTGTCGCAGCTTGTCATGATATCAGTGAGGGAGGCCTCCTCCTCGCTCTCTTTGAGATGACGCTTCCGAAGCGCGGTATCGATGTCAAGCTGGGAGTCGATGTATCACTTGATGTCCTGCAAAGTGAGCTTCGGTCAGATACGTTGCTCTTTTCCGAAACGGGAACTTTTTGTGTGAGTGCCGATTCTGCGCACCGGAAGAAACTTGCAGAACTTGCAAAGAACTATGGATGTACGCTCACAAAAATCGGTGCCGTAACGGAGAGCCCCGTACTTCGCATTGTGCGCGATGGGACAACGCTCATCGAGACATCGTTGCAGGAAGCACGAACACTTCGTGAGAATGCACTGCAAAAAATGCAAGCGTAGATTCTTGCCGGGTTCTGAGCCTCCATTATACTAGCATTGCTATGACAACTTCCCTCTTGAAAAAACTTGTTGAGTTTCTCCTTTCCAGCATTCTTTTTGCTGCTCCTGCTTTCGCATTCGCAACAGAGAAAGGTGTGACAATCGAGCACAATAGCCCAGGAAAAATCGGTAGTTGGGTATTGTATTACCCGGGTGGCGTTTTGAAGAACGATGATATTAACGTGAACAAGAAAAAACAGACTGTATATCCAAAGCCAGGCGAGCTCACGCTCAATGTAGACCCACCGGCGGGTGCGACGCTTACCATCTCTGCGTATAAGGATGATGAACTACTCAAGAAGCAAACCAGTCGACAACTGAGCGTGACATCGGAGGATGGTCATGCGTATCGCTTCTATGTCCAGTATGCATTTACCGAGCAGGGAACGCTTGGCATTACGAGCACTCCGAACAACGTGTTCTTTCGCATGAAGGGCCCCGATGGCAAAGGCTATACAGGAAGAACTCCCAAGACATTCACCGCGTTGTATGCGGGGCGTTATACCATCAACGCGAATGCGATGCCGGGATGTTTGCGCCCACGTCCTATGACAAAGCAACTTCGCAGTGGCGACCGTGTTGTTGTGCATCTTGAACTTCCTTGCGATCTTGATTCGAGAAAAATTTCACCGGATAGACCCATCGTGAGTCGCAGAGCAATGATCAAAGGAATTGATGACGAGGCAGCCGCACGCGCAAAGAAGAGGCTCGATGCACAGAAGCTGATGCAAAAGGCGGCTCAATGATTATGTCTTTTTCTGCATGATCCTGTCTGCAAGGTCGGAAATATTCCCTGCGCCCATGATGACAAGGAGATCATGTGGCTTCAGAAGTGACGGCAGAATTTTTTCTGTATTGAGTAAACCTTCTCCGTTGATGATTTGCGTGCGTGACTGTCGTGCGACCTCGGCAAGAAATTTTTTTGTATCTACAAATTCTTTTTCAATATCCGGTCGTGCATCGTAGATGTCTGGCATCACAAAGACGTCAACGCCTTGAAAGCAACCTACAAAGTCGTTCCAAAAGGCAATGGTTCTGTCATGTGTATGCGGTTGGAACACCAAAACGCATCGTCGATGCGGATATTTTTCACGCAACCCAGCAAGTGTTGCACGAATTTCGATGGGGTGGTGTGCGTAGTCATCGATCACAAGAATATCCTCACCGATCACTCCCCTTTCCTCCATCCGTCGCCAGCTTCCACGGTAGCCCCGTAACTTTTCTGCTGCAACCAATGATGGAATACCCATCATCTCGCCAAGCGCAAGAACGAGCTTCGCATTGCTCCTCATGTGCTCTCCCGGAGAGGCAAGATCAATCTCCGGCTGTGTGTCTGCATCCACAATTCTTTTATCCGATGATGCGAGGATGTTTTGAATTTCAGGATCGCTACGATGCGCAATGATCGTCCCGTCTGTAGGTAACTTCTGCAGAAATTCTTGGAATGCCGCGTGATAGTCATCCAAAGATGAAAATGCATCGAAGTGATCACCATCGATATTCGTCATGAGGACGATCGTAGGATGTAGGTAGAGAAAAGAACGTCGATATTCGCATGCCTCTATGACCCACACATCTGGATCCCCACAACGATAATTTTTTCCATCGAGCTCAAACATTTTCGTTCCCACTACAACGGAAGGATTTCTTCCGGCTTCAATGAGGAGTCGTGCTGTCATGGCTGTTGTTGAGGACTTTCCATGTGTGCCACACACGCAGATAACAACGTTTCCCTGTGCAAGCTCCCCAAGCGCTTGGAAGTACGACATCTGGGGGATACCCAACTCCTGTGCCTTCATACGTTCCGGTGCCGTTTTTGGAATCGCCTCAGAGTAGACGAGGAGATCAATATCCGACGTAACGGCAGTTCCATCCTGTTTGGAGAAAAACTGAACTCCCTCCTGCTCGAGCGTATCGGTCAAGGCAGATCGTGCGCGGTCACTGCCAAGAATTGTATGCTCTCTCGCTTGCATATGCATGGCATACGCCGAAAGCCCAATGCCACCAATGCCTGAACAGAAGATCTTCATAGTCTTAGAAGAATGATGCATCGAGAACTTAGATTGAGAATAACATATCCCTCTCTTCTCAATACTTCATTCAAAATTCAATATTCTCATCATGGTTGCGGGGACAGGATTTGAACCTGTGACCTCCAGGTTATGAGCCTGGCGAGCTACCGGGCTGCTCCACCCCGCGTTAGGACATGCATTCTGCCGCGTGAGCTCGCCAAAGGCAAGTCTTAGAGCTTCTTTTTTAGATCCTCGAGACGTTCCTTCTCGAAGAGATACAGCCTCCAATGTTCTACCACGGGGATATCCCGCATTTCCTGTTCAAACATTGCCTGTTGATCCAATGCATCACCACTTCCTGTTGTTGGTTGAAAGGGAAGAAGATTTTCTTTTTTTGCAATGATGAGCGTTCTTTCACCATCATTGGCACGATTTAAGTTTTCCTTCGCGTACTTATCTTTATATTGCATCGACTTCAGATACTCCAAAGTGTTATACCCAGACGCAATCTCTTTTGCGAGTTTTTTATTTTGTTCGTCCATTACTTTCAACTGACGGTCAAATAAGATGTTGTTGTAGTAGGACAAGGCAAGGCCAAACGCCATGGCACCAACCACACACAACCCAATGATGATAGTCAGCTGCTTGCTGATGGGGGCTATTTCTTTGTAAGGCACGGGCACAGTGTAAAGTTCCAAGAGAAAAGAACCAAGAAACAAACAAGAGAAAAAACAAAAATATTGGTTCTTGTTTCCTTTGTATTGGTCCTTGCTTTCCCGTAAGGAAAATGGCTTGAAAACTTCCGTTTTTCCCTTACAATCTTCCCGCTATGGCACACAAGAAAGCCGGCGGGTCTACGCAAAACGGCAGAGACAGTTACAGTAAGCGTCGCGGCGTAAAGCGCTTTGGCGGCCAAGTGGTGAATGCAGGCGAGGTTCTTATTCGCCAGAAAGGCACCTGGTACCGCCCCGGCAAGAACACCTACGCAGGCAAGGACTGGACGATTCACGCAAAAATTGATGGACGGGTCTCTTTTACCGAGAAACAACTCCTCAAATTCAACGGACGAAAGGAAAAGGAGACGTTCGTGCATGTCACCGCTGCGTAATATGAAGAAGCAGATGATCGCGTCTCTTGCCGTGCTCAGTTTGGTGCTTTCTGCGTGTACTACGGAGCCTGGCGGAACACCCATTGCGTCTTCATCGTCCTCAGAGTCCAAATTGAATTTTTACAAGGATCCATCCGGAGATTTCTCTTTTTCGTATCCCAAAATTCTCTCTCTTTCCACTGACAACGACGTCATCACGGTTTCTCATGCAATGCCTTACCCTCACCCCGATCCTTGTGACTTTAAGGATGGCGCAACAATCCCCAACCTCACAGATTTCTTTGTTACCATTCAAAAAAAGGATAGAAGCATGATCGATGTGATTGCAGATACATTGCGTTGGACGCAAGAAGACAAAGATCGTTCTATTTTTAATGGGGAAATTCTGGTTCCAGAAAGCGGACTAGAGAGGGCGCAGTTTGCGTACTTCAAGGGATATATGATCCATCAGGGCGTGGAAGGATGCGGACAGACCGTGTTCTTCCTTCAAAAAGATGCAACCTCACCCGTTCTTGTCGTCACATCGAAGTTGATCACCGAGTTCAGTGACATTATTACAGCGAGTGATGAGTATAAAAAGCTCCCCGGTGTGATTCTCCCCGAGCAGGAAGAACAAATGTTTCATGACATGATGCAGTCGATGAAGTGAGACACATAGAAAGAGACTTTTTTTGCAGTAATCGGTTGCAATTCATGGCAGATCGTTTGATAATGATGCGAGTTTCATTTTCCTCGAAAAAGGAGACCACTATGAAGCATCCGTTTCCTTCCCTTCAGGTCTTCTTATCAGAGAGGAGGTGATCCTTCTCGGCATCGCCCCTAAAGGGTTGGTGTCGTTACTGGGGGCAGGCGACTCGCGTCATCTGCCCCTTTTCTTGGTGGGCAATCTAAGGATAGGTATTTACTGTTCCATATTCCAATTTATGGAATTCTTATTAAAGAAATACCATTGTAAATGAAAAAATATTCCATTAAGGTATGGCCTCTGTGAAACCCTCATCCGTTTTCAAACAGCACGGCTTACGCGATACACAGCCACGCCGCATGGTCGTCGAGGCGATGCAGCAGCTGAAAAAGCCAGTCTCCCCGTATGACATTCAGAACTGGATCAATACCAAGGGTGGCACGGTGAGCATCGTGACGGTCTATCGCATCCTCGCTGTTCTTGAGGAGTTGAATCTCGTTCATCGTCACGCATGCAGTGGTCTCATAAGCCTTTGTTCGTTCTCTGATCCAAAGGGTCATCATGGGTTTCTTCACTGCCATTCTTGTGGCTCTGTCGAAGAGTTCTCCGATGCAGCTCTTTTCCGTGCAGAGGATGCTATTGCGAAGAGGGCGAAATTCAAAGCTCTCAAGCATGTCAGTGAAATTCTTGGCCTCTGCTCCTCTTGTGTTTCTTAACCTCACTTTCTATGAAAAAACTTCTTGTCATTGTTTTCATCCCTCTGCTCCTAAGCGCATGTTCGAATGTGTCGCAAAGCAATAATGGTACAAAATTGACCGTTGCCGCGACCTTCTATCCGCTCGCTCACTTCGCAGAGCAGGTTGGAGGCGATTATATCAGCGTGCAGCAGATCACGCCAAGTGGCGTGGAACCGCACGATTATGAGCCGACACCACAGGAACTTGCAGGAGTGCAGTCAGCCAAGCTCTTCCTGATGAACGGAGGTGGTCTCGATTCCTGGGCTGAAAAAGTGAAGGGCGAGCTTACGGCGAAAGGTATTGTCGTCGTCACCGCAACAGATAGCGTCGAACTGATGGCTGGAGGAGAAGAGGAGCATGAGGAGGAAGAGGAACATGAAGAGCACGGTGCTTTCGATCCGCATATCTGGCTCGATCCTGTTGATACGCAGGTAGTTGTACGGCATATCCGTGATGCGCTCGTTCATGTTGATCCCATGCATAGAGACGCGTACCGAAAGAACGCCGATGTGTACCTTGCTAAGCTTACGACTCTCGATACGGCATACCGTGAAGGACTGGCGTCCTGCGAGATTCGAGAGGTCGTGACTTCGCATAACGCATTCAACTACCTTGCCAAGCGCTACAACCTGACGATGCTTTCCATCTCTGGTCTCTCGCCTGAGGATGAACCTTCTCCGAAACGTATGGCAGAGGTTGCCGATCTTGCCAAATCCAAAAAGATCGACACTATCTTCTTCGAGACACTTGTGAGTCCCAAGCTCTCGGAAACGATTGCGCAGGAAATCGGCGCGAAGACCGCTGTTCTCAATCCCATCGAAGGCCTGACGGATGAGGAGCGGCAAGCTGGGGAAACATACGTTTCGCTTATGGAGGAAAATCTTTCACAGCTCCGTACCGCTCTGCGATGTCCGTGAAGAATCCCGTCATCGAAGCCAAGAAACTCTTTTTCCGCTACAACGGACACAGCGTCCTCGAAAATATTAGTTTGACCGTGGAGGAGGGTTCCTACGTCGGTGTGCTTGGACCAAACGGCGGAGGCAAGACGACGCTACTGAAGCTCATGCTTGGACTTCTCTCACCTTCAGACGGGAAGATCACCGTCTTCGGGAAAAGTCCGTCAGAAGCCCGCAAAGAAGGGCAAATAGGCTATGTCCCACAGCGTATCGTGCAGACAGATTTTCCCTTTCCTGCAAATGTTGAGGAAATCGTAAAGAGCGGACGGACTGCAAAAGCAAGAATCGGCACGTGGCGGACTCTTTCCGATACAGAGGCCATCAAGCGTGCGATGGATGCTACCGAAGTGACACAGTACCGCAGTCGCCTCATCAGTGAACTATCGGGTGGCGAGCGTCAGCGTGTCTTTATCGCGCGGGCGTTGGCCTCCGAACCGCGTATGCTCATCTTGGATGAACCGACAACGGGAGTAGATGTGGGTTCGAAAGAGCGATTCTACGCACTTCTCAAGAAGCTGAATACCGATCTGCACCTCACCATTCTCTTCGTATCTCACGACATCGAAGTGATGACCGATCAGGTACAGTGCGTGCTGTGCATCAATCGTGAACTCATCTGCGATTGCGCATCCTGCGACTTTCTCAACAAGGCTGTTTTGGAGAATTTGTACGGAAAGAATATCTCGCTCATCCATCATCACCACTGATCTATGCTCACGATCTTCCAGTACGACTTTATGGTGCGAGCGTTCGTTGCTGGCATCATCACGGCCATCATCGCACCGAGCATCGGCATATTCCTCGTCACTCGTCGCTATTCGTTTATGGCAGATACGTTGGCGCACGTCTCGCTCTCGGGAGTCGCCATCGGCTATCTCACAGGCACACAGCCCATTGCTGGCGCCATTGTTGCCTCAGTTGCTGCCGCACTTTGTGTTGAGCAGCTGCGCAGCAAGGGACGTGTCATTGGAGAATCGGCGCTTGCGCTCTTCCTCTCAGGAGGACTCGCGCTTTCTGCTGTTCTTTTGAGTGCAGCCAGAAGTGTAAATCTCAATCTGAGCAGTATTCTTTTTGGGAGTATTGCCACCGTATCTACAAGCGACGTGTGGTTTATTGCAGTTCTCGGCTGCATCGTGCTTCTAATAGTGATTGTGCTTTACAAGCAGCTTCTTGCGATTTCTATTGATGAGGAACTTGCGACTGCGAGCGGGCTACCTGTCGCACTCGTGAATCGCATTATCGTTGTGCTCGCTGCCGTCACCGTTTCGCTCTCCATGCGCATTGTCGGCGTACTCCTCGTCGGAGCGCTCATGGTAATCCCCGTTATCACAGCCATGCAGCTGCGGCAGAGTTTCCTTCGCACGCTGTTGCTCTCGATTGTTCTCTCTCTCTTCTCGGTCATCGCTGGACTCTTTCTGTCGTATTATCTTGGCTTCGCAAGCGGCGGCACGATTGTACTCATTACAATCGCCTTGTTCTTCTTGAGCAGCTTTTGGAAGGCAGTTACGATGAAGCAGTGAAGCACTATACCGTTCAAGGAATGCTTTACACAGGCTGTTATGACTTGATGCAGATACAAATTTCTTGTGATAGACCAAGCAAGACTCTGAGGTTTGGCCTCGTCTTCAATGCACAGAAGCTCGAAAGAGAGATAGAGATGGGTTGAACCGTCAAAAAACTTGTGGCAGACGTAAAGACGAGATCGAAGTCAAAAATTGATGTAGATGGTGGGCGAGGATGGATTTGAACCATCGACCGCGGGCTTATAAGTCCCGAGCTCTAACCAACTGAGCTACTCGCCCTTGAAATGATCATACAGGAATTTTGTGGCTTCTTTCTTCGTTGTCACTTTCTTCTGTACCTGCGCATTGTGGAGCAACTGGAGTATTTTCCCGATTTTCTCTCCCGGCTTAAGACCCGTGATCTGCATGACTTCCTCCCCGCTCAAGAGTGGTTTTGTCGGTTTGGGGTTTTCGTTTAAGAAAAGATCATAATCCTGTACAATTTTATTGTACAAAGAGAAGTCAGAAGGATCTGTTCCGGCGATGTCCAGCCAGAACAATTGCAGAAGCTCAATGAACCATGGGTGAAAATACCAGTGGGCTTTGCGCTCGACGGAGAGATCTTCAAATGTGCCCATCATCATGTGGTGTTCAATGAGCCAACAGATCTTGTCGCGGCGTTTGGCGGGACATTGCAATCGATCAAGCACTGCCTTTGTTTTGACAGCTCCCACTTCTGCATGATGATCGAAACGGATCCGCTCTTTGCGGGAAAACGTATCAGCCTTTCCGCAGTCATGAAAAAGTCCCGCAAGACGCACATCAATCCCCTGCTCCTCTGCAAATGATGAAAGAAGTTTGAGGATGTGTTCCCACACGTCCCCTTCATGATGGTAGTCCGCCGGTTGTGCGATTCCTTTGCACACAGCCAGCTCCGGAAGGATTTCGTGAAGAATGTGTGTTTCCCACAAGTCTTCCAGTGCTCGGCTCGGGTGAGGTCCCATCAGAATCTTTTCCAATTCTTCTAAGATGCGACCTCCCGAGAGGACACGGATGTGATCTTTCAACTCAATAAGAGCACGATATGTCTCTGGGTGGTACTGGCCATCCAGCAGTGCGCGAAAACGAATAGTACGCAACATGCGCAGTGCATCGTGCTTGATGCGCAGGGCAGGATCGCCGATGAAGCGAATAAGTCGTTCTTTCAGATCATTCTCGCCTTCGTAGAGATCGAACAATTCTCGTGAAAGAGGATGGAAATAGATGGCATTGATCGTGAGATCGCGACGTTTTGCGTCATGGGCACGATCACCGAAGACAACGGTTTCGGGATGTCGCCCATCGGATGCTTCATCATCCTCGCGGAAGGTCGTGACTTCGAACACGTGTCCTTTTTCTGAGACAAGAATGCTCCCGAATTGTCTCGCTGCATCATCAGATTTGGGAAAAATCCTCACGATATCATCGGGATGTGCATCGGTCGCGATGTCGATATCGTGAGGCACATTGCCCTGCAACATATCCCGCACGGCGCCTCCCACCCACCACGCATCAAAACCTGCATCGGTAAGTTTCTCGACAATCTGATAGGCCGCCTCGCCATGGGGAGATGCGAGTGTCCGGTCGAGGATGGTTTTGTCGAGAGGCATAAGGAATTGTGAATGAAGAATCTGAAATAAAGAATACTGTACTTGATTCTCAATTCACAATTCTAGATTCTTCGCACGAAACCAGTACACTTCCTCCATGCTCCACTTTGCCGTTGCCGGCACTCCGCTTTCCACTCCTGCTCCGGGGGGGACGGTAGAAGGTCTGAAACGCGCTCATGCGCTTGGCATTACCGCGATGGAACTGGAATGGGTCCAGCAGGTTCCGAGGAATCCTGCGCGCATGAAGGAAATCCGCGAGACGGCGGAGAGGCTCGATATGTATTTAACGGTCCACGCACCGTACTATGTGAACCTGAATTCCCCCGACAAAGCGAAGCTTGCTGCCAGCATGAAACGCGTGACGGATGCCCTCGCGATGTCCCAGCTGGCGGGCGTGAAGTCCGTGTGTGTCCATCCTGCGTTTTACCTTGGCATGGAGCCAGCAGTCGCCTTCGAGAATGTCCGACATGCGGTCGAAAGCATTATGAAACAGAAAGCGAAGCTCTTCCCCGATGTGAACTTTGGACTGGAAACCATGGGAAAACCGACACAATTTGGAACATTGGAAGAAGTGCTGAAGATCAGCAAGGAATTCGGAACCTATCCCGTCGTCGATCCTGCCCACATGCACGCGCGGACAAACGGTGCTGTAAACTCCGCAAAAGAATGGAACGAGATGTTTGATCTGTACGAGAAGTACCTTGGGAAGAAATCCCTCCAACATGTCCACATGCACTTTTCGGGCATCGCCTACAGTGCGAAAGGAGAGAGACATCATCTTCCGCTGCAGGAAAGTGATGCAAAGTGGCAGGATTTTCTGAAAGTCCTTAAAAAGAGAAAGATTGCAGGGACAGTTGTGTGTGAATCTCCTCTTTTGGAAAAAGATACCTTGCTGATGAAGCAAACATACGAGAAGATCTGATCGTCCCTCTCCCCTCTTATGAATCTCGCTATCAATGGATTTGGCCGCATCGGTCGTCAGGCACTCCGCATTATTCTGGAAAAGCATCCGGATATTACCGTCGTGTCGATCAATGATCTTACAGATCCTCAAACACTTGCCCATCTGTTTGAGTTTGATTCCACCTATGGTCATTTCTCTGCAGAAACGACAATCGATGGTCATAATCTGAAGACAAAGCATGGATCCATTCGGCTCACTGCGGAAAAGGATCCTGCTAAGCACCCTCACAAAGAACTGAAAATAGATGTCGTTTTGGAATGCACGGGCGCCTTCACAAAGCGCGAGGATGCCGCATTGCACCTCAAAGCAGGTGCCAGGAAAGTCATTATTTCGGCTCCGTGTAAGGATAAAGCCGACGGCACGTTCTGCATTGGCGTGAATGAAGAAACATACGATCCCAAAACGATGGATGTCATCAGCAATGCATCCTGCACCACAAACTGTTTGGCTCCCATGGCGAAGGTTCTTGAAGATGCGTTTGGGATTGAATGTGGCCTCATGACGACCATCCACAGCTATACAAACGATCAAAATTTGTTAGATCTTCCACATAAGGATCTTCGCCGTGCGCGCGCAGCGGCTGTGAACATGGTACCGACGTCGACCGGGGCGGCAAAAGCGATCGGCCTCGTCATTCCCTCTCTCAATGGCAAACTGAACGGCACGTCCATCCGCGTTCCCACCCCAACAGGAAGCATTACCGACCTCACTGTTATCACGAAGAAAAAGACGACAAAGGAAGAGATCAATGCTGCCTTCGAAAACGCTGCAGCAGGACGCATGGAGAATATTTTGTCGATCGAAAAGCGTCCGCTCGTTCTAAAGGACTTTGTAGGGAATCCTCACAGCTGCATCATCGATGCCGAGATGACCGATGTCATCAACGGGAACTTGGTTAAAGTGTTTGGCTGGTACGACAACGAATGGGGCTACTCAAACAGGATAGTCGAACTCGCGAAGATGGTTGGGGCGAAATTATAACTTGACTCTGATATACAAAGAGTACAATTGGAGGAAATGGTTCAATCCTCTACGGAATCCTTCGTCGCTGACATTGCAGATCAGGAAACGTTCTCACGAGAACGCCTTGCCTACACATTGCAAGGTTTAGAATTTCACGTTCGACAACAAGTCATGGAAAGACTCGTTCGAACCGGGTCTCATCTGGATCGTGTTACTGGCGCACAATTAAAAAGGGCAGTTCTCGCTGTAGAACACCCTCTTACACAAACAGTGCGAAAAGTATGGAGTACGCTTAGATCCCCGTGGTGATGCTTCCAAGCTTTGGCATATCAAGAAAAGAGAGCGCGATGCTTCGCGCGGCTGGGGATGACTTTAGATGCCCGTCGTGATGGTTCCTGGTTTAGGCATAAGAACCTTTCTTTAGATGCCTGTGATGAGGATTCCTACCTTAGGCATATGCAATAAGAATGTACGTGATAATAAGAGAAAGTGCAAGAACGCATGCAGATGAAATAGTCCATCTTTTCTTTTTGTAGGAAAACTCCTGAATATTGTTCGCTACGAGCTCAAAAATAGCTGCGGTTTCAAGAAAGAATTCCTCGGAGGAAATAGATTCGTCTTTACGAAGTACAAGAATGTCGTCCTCTATGACAACATACCCTCCAACCTTTCGCGGCAAAATAGCAAAAAGCGAGCAGAGAATAGAGATAATAAGACATCCTCCGGCAATCTGCTGGACCATGGAAGGAAATGGCAAGCTCACAAGAAGGGAAAGAAACGATCCTGCAAATGCAATAAGTGCAAGATTGTACTTATTCATTCGTTCCAACTCTTCTAATTCTTCATGGCGGCGATTCTCCGCAATGAGAACCATCTCCTTTAATACCTCCATACTGACCCGATCCTTGAGCTCTTGCCCGTTCATGCGAGCATTCTAGCACGATGCCTACCACGCAGCCGCGGCCGAGAACGGCCGCTCTCGTGGATCGGATTTGACGGATATTACTTTTTCTCATCCACAACCTCCCCTTCTTTTGCCTCACTCTTGCCATCCTTCGCTGCACCTTCTGCCTCTTTCTTCTGTGCTTCTTCGTAGACGAGTTTGCCGATCTCCTGCGCTTCTTTGCCAAGCTCATCGGTTGCTTTCTTCAGTTCATCAACCGTTGCATCCTCTTTCTTCAGAAGGTCTTTGACCTCATTGATCTTCGTATTCACTTTCTTCTTGAGGTCATCATTAATCTTGCTGTCATACTCACGCATTTGCTTTTCCAAATTGAAAACGAGTGCGTCGGCCGTATTGCGTGTATCAATGAACTCACGCTTCTTCTTGTCCGCCTCTGCATTCATCTCTGCATCTTTGCGCATCTTTTCTACTTCTTCTTTTGAGAGCCCTGTGGATCCCTGGATTGTGATGTGCTGTTCTTTGCCTGTTCCTTTATCCTTTGCTTTCACGTTGAGGATCCCGTTTGTGTCGATATCGAACGTCACTTCGATCTGTGGCATACCCCGAGGTGCTGCAAGAATGCCGTCCAAGATGAAGCGGCCAAGGGATTTGTTATCACTCGCCATTTCACGCTCACCCTGCACAATGTGGATCTCCACAGACGGCTGATTATCCGCAGCGGTAGAGAACACCTGTGATTTGCTTGTCGGAATGCGTGCATTGCGCTCAATGATTTTTGTCGAAACGCCACCCAGTGTTTCAATACCCATGGAAAGCGGCGTCACATCCACGATCGTAATATCGCGGTTGATGTCCCCACCGATTTGCCCTGCTTGAATGGCAGCGCCAATCGCAACAACTTCATCGGGGTTTACTCCTTTGTGCGGCTCTTTGCCGAACAGTTCCTTCACTTTTGCCTGTACGGCCGGCATACGCGTCATTCCTCCCACAAGCACCACTTCCGTAATGGCTCCCTTTGCAACACCTGCGTCTTTGAGCGCCGCTTCACATGGCTTCACCGTCTTGTCGATCAACGGAGCAACGAGGGATTCCAGCTTTGCACGGGAGAGCTTGATGTTGAGGTGCTTTGGTCCCGAGGCATCTGCTGTGATGAACGGCAGGTTGATTTCGGTTTCTGCAGAAGAACTCAATTCGATCTTCGCCTTCTCCGCAGCTTCCTTCAGACGTTGCAGAGCAATTTTATCTTTTGAAAGGTCAACTCCCTGATCTTTCTTAAATTCATCGGTAAGCCATTCGAGAATGAGTTGATCGAAGTCGTCTCCACCAAGGTGCGTGTCTCCATTCGTTGCGCGTACTTCAAAGTGTCCATCGCCGGAAATTTCCAAAACAGTGACGTCAAACGTTCCCCCACCAAGGTCGTAGACGATGATGGTTTCCTCTTTCTTTTTATCAAGTCCGTACGCAAGGGCTGCGGCTGTCGGTTCGTTGATAATGCGCACGACCTCAAGTCCCGCAATCTCCCCTGCCTCTTTTGTTGCGGAGCGCTGGGAGTCATCGAAGTAGGCAGGCACCGTAATGA
>CAZEUQ010000008.1:0-19895 GCA_964515125.1 uncultured Candidatus Peribacteria bacterium | reverse complement strand
TCTTTTCTACCACGGCCCCATCGTCTATCGGCTAGGACACAGGATTTTCATTCCTGTAATCGGAGTTCGATTCTCCGTGGGGCTGCCAACCATCCTCATGATGAATGCACAAGATTAGCTCGATATCGTAGTCAGCATTCGCTCGACACCTATTGCCCGCACACAGAACCAAGCGTAACTTTTTCCTATGAAAACTCTTCTGAAAAGCACGCGCCATGCGATAGCTGGCATGCAGGATGCATGGAAGTATGAACGCAATTTCAGGATTCATATCCTCGC
Organism: uncultured Candidatus Peribacteria bacterium; assembly: GCA_964515125.1. Taxonomy (GTDB): domain Bacteria; phylum Patescibacteriota; class Gracilibacteria; order Peribacterales; family Peribacteraceae; genus JALQTW01. The sequence continues at coordinate 19,616 of CAZEUQ010000008.1, read as the reverse complement.
TGCCGTGTTGATATGCATCCTGGCGTTCTTGTGGAGCTTTTCGTGGATCGAGTGGCTCTTTGTCCTACTTGCTATTGCCATGGTACTTGCAGCGGAACTGATGAATACCGTCGTAGAACATTTGCTCGACCTTCTGGTGCCACACCACCACGAAACCGTGCGCATGCTGAAAGATATGATGGCAGCTGTCGTTTTGATCCAATCCCTTGGTGCGTTCGCTATCGGCATCGTTGTTGTTCTCCATCACATCTACGCAGGATGACGTCTCGTTTTGCCCGCTCCCTGCCATTCATTCTTCTTGCGATCGGGGTGATGGTCAGCTTTTTCATCTTTATCGCGATCGCGGAAGACTACATCACGCACGGCTCACTCGTCGCGCTAGATCTGCATATCACACATGTTCTCACTGCGTCACGTTCTGGGCCACTTCTTCACTTCTTTTACGGTGTGACGATTCTCATGAACGCCGTCACCATTTTCGTCACAGGGATGTTCCTCACGCTCGTCTTGTGGCGTCAACGCGCGGTCATGTACCTCCTTATTCTCTGGTTGACGCTGGCAGGCAGTACGACGCTTATCGTGTGTACAAAAGCATTCTTTCAACGGAGCAGGCCTGAGGATTTTCTGCCGATCGTTCAGGAAACATCGTATTCCTTCCCAAGTGGGCATGCGACGATTGCGGTGATTGTTTTCGGCTTCCTTGCCTATCTCTTTGTACGAGAAAATCATGCGTGGATATTGAAGCTCTGCGCCATTGCAGTTGCGCTGGTCATGATCGCTTTCATGGACATGAGTCGTCTGTACCTTGGCGTCCACTATATGAGCGATGTTCTCGCGGGAAATGCGCTTGGATTTGGCATCCTGTTTGGATCCATTGCTCTTGGTGAGTGGCACCACGCAGAGCATCGAGAACAATTGCCACACATTCGTCGATCCGTGTTTCTTGGCATCGTTCTGCTGCAGATACTTTGTCTATTAGGCTTCTTTCTGTTCACGCCCTTGGAATTTTAGGAAATCAATCGTGGAGAACCCTCTCAATGCGTTGATCCGGTACAAACCACATGATGGCAACAAGCGTATACAGCAGAAATGCGATTTTAGGATACATCAGTGCGGTAGGAACAGCGATGGCATAGACGAGAATGGAGATTTTTCCTTTCTTCGATTGCTGCAACGCTTTCTTAAGCATCGCATTAACACCCGGCTCCCTGATGATGGAGAATTCCAAAACGTAGTAGGCTAACGCAGCCATGATGAGCACACATCCGTACATTGCTGTAGGCACGGGAGCAAAAGAATTTTCATTCATCCACCCCGTCACAAACGGAAGGAGTGAAAGCCAGAAGAGAAGATGCAGATTCGCCCACAAGGTGACACCGTGAATGTGGTCTGTCGCATGGAACATGTGATGATGATTGTTCCAGTAGATACCGAGATACACGAAACTCATGATGTACGTGACGAGTACGGGAATGAGCGGGCGCAAGGATGCCAAATCCTGTCCGTGCGGAATCTGGAGCTCCAATACGATGATCGTCATGATAATGGCAATAACGGCATCGCTGAAGGCCTCCAGGCGGTTTGTATTCATAGATTCTTATCGTACCATGCAGAGGGATTTTGTGGGGTAATTTGACAGAATAACCGTATGCATTACACTACGAGACTATGCATTCATTGCGCTGTATTGACGGTCTCCAGGCAGAAACCATGTTGGTATCCGACATTCATTGCGTGGGTGATGGTTATACGAATCCTCTTCGTTTTGTGGAAATTGGAGATCATGCAACAGTAGCAGCAATAAGCGTCCTCTTGCGTGGCTCAGATGGAGGGGAAGTTATTATTCGCACCACTGCAAAACAGGCACAGTACATTCAGAAATGTGGTAACGAGCTCGTGTTGGAACCGACAGAAAAAATTAAGAATCCTTCCGAAGGAGATCTCGAATCTCGGTAAGCAACTTCACATCTTGTGGAAGGTCGCTCGAAGGACTTTCTTCTTTCTTCTTTTGAAAACGATTCACCTGTTTTACAAGAAGGAAAATACAGAACGCAACGATGACAAAATCCACGACAGATTGAAGAAAAAGACCATAATTGATAACAGATTCCCCTACTGTCATTTTGAGGGAAGAAAAATCGAGCTGTCCAAGCAGGATGCCGATCGTCGGCATGAGCACGTCTCCAACCAACGATGTCACGATTTTTCCAAAGGCAGTGCCGATGATGACACCAATGGCGAGGTCTAGGACGTTTCCCTTCATCGCGAAGTCACGGAATTCATGGAGCATGTTTTTCATAGGACACGATGATGGCCCGCATGCCGTGGCGCAGGCAAGAGAATTTTGATGTATAGAATACAAAAAATTTTCCATGCAAGGCGAATTGAAAAGCTCTCTTGAAAGCCAATCTGTGTTCTCATTTAGCACTCATCAGGATCTTCAGAGAAACTCCATTCTTGACGGTTACACACTTCGTTCTAACGTGGCTTTCAATATGGAAATACATGATGAAGCTCCGCCTGATGAACCTCCCCAACACCGTGCCGCCGAACAAGTCCATCGTTTCGAAAGGGAGAGGAGGACATCAATGTTGCGCTCGGTCTTGTATGCAGGAATAGCAAGCATTGCTGTTACTGCTGGAGGACTTCGGGAACGAATAGGAGCAGTTCTTGCTGTGAGGGATTCTGCCCTGCCAGCACAGGCAAGTTTGGCAGGAGCGTCACATCTGCATGAACCGGTAGTCCCCCCGTTCAAACCCCAGGGTAACGACAAGACAATGCTTCAACAGCGGGTAAGAAGATTCAGTGTGGAACATCAGCAAGAAATCTTGGGTGCGTTTGAGGTACGGTTCTTTGTGGCATTCGATCTTGATGTGTACCCCCCGGAAGAGCAAGACGGCATTCTTGGACTCATAGAAGCACTGCTGAAGAAAGACACCGACGGTATGAAGCGGGAAATAGAGAACTGTCCTGTACTGATGCAAGATCTCGCGCATATCGAAGAAATAAGTGGAAGAAAGCCAGAAAATCATCAGTTAATGGAAAATGCACGCATGATTGTCTCAGCTGTTCATGAGAAAGATATCCCTCTCACAATCGAGATTCTTACGAGACGCCTTGAGTACTTGGACGCAAAAAAGAGGAGCCTTCTGGAACTGGAACAATTTCTCGGTTTACCAAAGAACATGCTTGTTCATGCACAAAAAATTGGCCTGGAGAGAGTTCAGGCAAAAACCGCACATGATGCATTGCAACGCGGTAAACCCGTGAAAGTGCTGATGCGAACCATGACACCGGAAAGAGTATTACAGATGACACATGAAAAGATGATCGAGTCCTATATACAAGGCATGGCTTCTCAGGCAAATGCAATCAAGAAACAAGGCATGCCACATGCACAACCTGGCTTTGTCGCATTAGCAGTTGCCCTCAAGCATGAACGAGATGCATGGCATACAGAGCAGGCGATCGCAATGCAAGAACTTGCGCGTGGTGAAGTTCCTGCCTCCGAAGAGGCTGCATCACCTGCTCGTGGCGTCAGTCATTAAACGACAACCAACAGAAAGATTTTTTAAAAGAGCCCCTCTTTCGCTTCCGCAATGCGGACGGAAGGAGAAGGCTCTTCTTGGTGCAGTTCTTAACAACCGCAGCCGCAACCTGGTCCACCAGACATAAATTTGTGGAGAAAGAAATAAGCATCCCCATATTAGTTTAGTTCTAAAACAATGTCAATCGTTTTTGAAAGGAAGTGCAAGAGAGAAAAGAAACTAAGGAAAAAACGCAATCGTCAGTTTCTTAGGCTTCCTCTTTATCCTCAGCTTCCTCAAAATTCATGCTTCCTTCCCATATCATCGCGATGATACTTCCCAAATTCTTCTATCTTCACGCAAAGGTCATTCCTCACAACGGGACCATCTGTACACAGACGTATGCCAAGGGGATCCACCACGCAATTCCCGCACAAACCATAGCCACACTTCATGTAGCGCTCAAGCGAGAGCTGACTTGGGATCTTGTGCGCCGCGGTGATTTCGGAAATTTTCTTGAGCATCATCTCGGGGCCACAGGCAAAAACTTGGTCGATGGGACTACATCCATCGGCTCCGATGGGACAGGAGTCGAGCATTTTCTGCAGGACATCAGTGTTAAAACCTTTATACCCGACCGACCCGTCGTTCGTTGCGATGTGGAGGGACACATGAGGTAGTGCTTCGAGTTCTTCGAGGTAGAGAAGGTGTTCCTCGCCACGCGCACCGACAATCACTTCCAATGTACACCCATGCCCAACTGTCTCCTTCGCAACAAAGTACATGGGAGCTGCACCGTAGCCACCGGCAACAAGCGCAATGTGCTGGCCAGGTTTCCATTCATAGCAGGTTCCAAAGGGGCCGCGTAGGCCAACCAAATCCCCTACCTTACACTTGGCAAGTTCCGCCGTCATGTCTCCTACATTGAAGAAGGTGATCTTTGTCTCGCTGCCGTCATCCTCCGCAACGCTCATCGGCACTTCATCCACTCCGGGAAGCCACACCATCACAAATTGTCCGGGCTTTGCACCAAGAGAACCATCAAACGTGTACGTCCGCACCATCTCCGTTTCTTGCTTGATGTGCTTGATGTGATACGTACGCGGCAGCCGACTTTGCAATTCAATACGAGACATGTGTTAAGAAAGAGATAGATCAGATGACGTTTTGATCTTTCGGGATGCCAATTCTTGATGCATTCCACCAATGAGGTCGCTCACTTTGTTGATACCCTCGTTCGTACACCACAGCTGTATCTCATCGCAGACTTTCGCAAAGACATCCGCTCCGCGATCGCCCAATGCCGTGCCGATCCCGATGAGGGATGCCCCTGCGAGCATCAACTCGATGGCATCTTCTCCGGTGTACACGCCGCCTGTTCCGATGATGGGCAATTTCCCGTCTGTTGCACTGTACACATCGGCAATGCACTTCACCGCGATAGGCTTGATGGCTCTACCCGACATGCCTCCCACTCTGTTTGCAAGAATGGGCATACGAGAACGGAGATCAATTGCCATACCCGGGCCAACCGTGTTGATGACGGTAAAGCCATCAGCGCCCTCCTTGGCACATGCACGCGCAATGGCGCCGATGTTCTCCACATTCGGAGAGAGTTTGATGAACACGGGCGTTTTCTTACTTACGGCCTTCACGGCCTTCGTCACCGCAGCCGCATCGGGCGCGGAGCATGCAAACGGTCGGCCAAATTCGTCTTCAATGTTGGGACAGCTTATGTTGACCTCCAGAAAGTCCGGCTTGAATGCAAGAATCGCTTCTGCCGTGAGGCCATAGTTCTCAATCGTCTCTGCAATGATATTCGCAATGAGCGGAACAGACTTGTCCTTGTTGAAGTCAGTGATTTCCTCCTTCGCTTTTTCAGGACCAGCATCCGGAACGCCAACAGCATTCAGGGTCCAGTAGTCCGTCGAAATAATCGTGGGATTGCGATGTCCCTTGTGTTCCTTAAGCCACAGAGACTTTGTGGTGACAGCTCCCGCGCCGTTTCGTGCAGCCTCCCGCCAGCTGGCAGCCGTGATCCCCCAAATACCAGAAGCGAGTACCGTGGGGTTTTTGAAGGTGGTTCCGAGGATCTTCTGCGAGAGGTTCATTATGAGGATTGTAGCGCAAAAAAACCTCGCCGCGAACAGAGCAGCCCCTCGGGCCGCGGTACCAATCGGCACGAACTAATCGCCTGATCTCATTCAAAAATGCCCGCGCCTCCCGAAGGAGACGCGAGCGAAGGAGAACCGTGGGATTGGAAGATCATCGAAACACCAACAGACCCGGGGCGATTAGGTGCCGATGATCACGAACTGCGCGGACTTCTTGGCAGACGCGTTCAGTGCAAGCGTCGCCGTCGGTGGGCGTGCCTTATAGGCACGCACGACTAGCTTCTTCATGGGAAACTCCCAAAGAAGTGGACCTGACTCCCGTATCCCAAAGTGGGCCGTCCCCGAGTCAGAAGAGACGGTAACAAGGCTACGCGCAAGAGAAAGATCAATCCGGTTCTGCGAGATTGTAGGAGAAGTTTTACATCTGTCAATTCTTCTTTACGACCGCCTCCATAAACGCCCTGAATAAAGGATGTGGCCTGTGCGGTCTGCTCTTAAATTCAGGATGAAACTGCGACCCAAGCATAAAGGGATGATTCTTAATCTCCACAATTTCCATGAGGCCCGTCTCTGGCCAGGAACCGGAGAAGACAAGTCCTTTCTCTTCCAGTTTTGATTTCAAATCATTATTAAATTCATAACGATGCCTGTGACGTTCGCTGATTTCATCAACGCCATAAGCCGCATGCGCCTTTGTTCCTGGTTTTAGTTTGCACGTGTATGCACCCAAGCGAAGTGTTCCTCCTTTTGCCTTTCCTTTGTGTTGATCGGGGAGAAAGTGCACAACGTACTTGCTGTCATTGAGCTTTCCCTCTTCATCAAACTCCTCGCTCGTCAGTTCGGGATCATTCAAATGACTACGTGCAAACTCGATCGCGAGAATTTGCGATCCAAGACACAAACCAAGATACGGCACTTTTTCAACGCGCGCATAGTGTGCGGCGGCGATCTTTCCTTCAATCCCTCGCGTCCCAAATCCTCCCGGAACCACGAGGCCATCGCACTTTTTGAGCGCAGCCCATACTTCCGGATCCTTCTCCTCCAGCTTTGTACTATCAATCCAGCTGATCTCCGCTTTGCGCCCGGAGCGAACCGCAGCCGACTTGATCGCTTCAATCACACTCAAGTACGCATCATCTAGGCCTGTGTATTTGCCGACAAGACCGATGGTCACGAGCTTCTCTGCCTTCTCATAATTTTTTCTTCCTTCTTCCCATTCCGACATATCGGGATTCAAAAGACCAAGACCTAGTTTGAGCCCGATGATTTTTGCAATGTCGTATTTCTGAAGATTCTCCGGAACATCGTAAATGGAATTCACCGTCTGCGCCGGGATAACAGCAGGACGATCCACACCGCAGAAGACGGCGATTTTATCGAGTAATTCCGAAGGAATTTTATAGTCCGCACGTGCGAGGATCATGTCCGGCTGTAAGCCGATGCGACGCAGTTCACGCACGGAAAGCTGCGTTGGTTTCGTTTTGAGTTCTTTAGATCCCTTCAGATATGGCAACAAAGTGAGATGCACATGGAAGATCCTTTCACTTCCCATCTCTGCCTTCATCTGGCGGATTGCCTCCAGGAATGGCTCTCCTTCGATATCGCCAACGGTCCCTCCTACTTCCACCATCATAATGTCCGCGTTCGATTTCTCGGCAGCTCCCGTGATGTATTCCTTGATGGCATTCGTGATATGCGGAACGACTTGAATTGTGCCGCCAAGGAAATCACCGCGACGTTCCTTTGCAAGAACCTCCGAATAAATTTTTCCCGTCGTGACGGTACTGAGCTTACTCATCGGTTCATCAATGAACCGTTCGTAGTGACCGAGGTCGAGATCTGTCTCCGCACCATCGTCCGTGACGAACACTTCTCCATGTTGGAATGGACTCATAGTTCCAGGATCGACATTCAGGTATGGATCCAGCTTTTGGACGAATACTTTAAATCCACACGCTTTCATAATGGCGCCAATACTCGAGGTTGCGATTCCCTTTCCAAGCGAACTACAAACTCCACCCGTGACAATAATGAAACGGGTCTGAATCTCTTTCTTCCGTGATTGGATCTTTTCCTGGATCCCGGTGTTTTTCTGTGGATTCATACGCAAACTGGGCGATCCGTGGGTAAGGGGGTATTTCTCTTCCCAAATTTCGGAGCCCGCTCACTATGATATTCATTTTTTGGAAAAAAGCAAGTTTACAAAACTACCTCCATCGTTCTTCATTTAAAATGACATCTGCAGAAAGGAAATCCGGCAGTTTAAAGCCTGTTTCTCGATAGGTATCGATCGCCTGTTCATACGCAAGTATCAGCCTACGACGAGGGATTCCGGTGTTTTTATAGTATGTAACAGGATCGTCAGCAAATTCCTCAATAATATCTGCCACCTCATCATATGAACGTGCCAGATGAATAAATTGCGCCATATAAGACTGCAGAAGCTCGATATCATATCGCTGTTCATCTTTGGTAATTGTTTTCATTGTAGCTAAATCTACGATGGCATCGTGCAATTGTTGCCATAAATGCTTTCCATTATTCGCAAGCCCTTCAGGATCGACGAAAATCATTGGCGTTGGAACATTCTTATGCAATTTCTGTGAACAGAGCGTAATCGCAATTTCTTCGAGCGTCCCTGCGCCGCCGATGTTGAAGACATTGAATGTTGCACGGTCATTCATATGCATTTGACGCACGAGACGGTCTTTTGCCTGGAAATCCACTTGCGCATGAGGCGCAAAGTTGGCGTTTTGCCCTATTTTCTCAATCCCAATTCCGACACCAATAGAAAAAATATCTTCCGTGATGATTCCTGCATATTCAGGATAATCCTGGGAAATCTTAACAAGATCACGAGCGGCTTTATCAGCGATGTACATTACGCCATCCCCCTTTCCATGAATGTACGCAAGATTTTTACCAAAACGTTTCTTCAATCGTAATGAAAAACGATTCATTTGGTCTCTCAGCGTTGCCTCCATTCCTTTTGCGTGAGAACCATACATTGCGATGATGGTATCTATATTTTCAATACGCTCCTTTGCATCTAGTTTAAGCCAAAAACCACGCTTATCCCATTCTAAAATTTCTGGAGGTAATTTTTCCCCGGTAAATACATCCTCCACTTCATGGCGTGCCATATAAAAGCGTGCACCATTTTTGTGTAATGTACTTATTTGAGCATAAAGATGCGCATCAAAATACACATCATTGCGCTGCCCATTTGGGAATGGTCGTTGTGGTGAAAACGCATCTGCAGAGGTACGAACATCATGAGCAACAAACACTCCCGTTCCTTCCATAAGCATTTGCTCCATTGTTTCAGGGTCAGGGAATCCCCATGTAGCACAGACGCGCCCTTCATTTTGTTCGCGCCCGACGTGCCACAGTCTAGAAGAAAGTTCGCGTGCAAAATGAGGCACATCTCCTCCGGTAACACAGTAATCGGGATCAGATGCAGCAAATTTTGCATTCACTTTTGGCAGATTCGCTCTCTGGAATTCTGGAAGGGCTTCCCATGGCAACTCGCGTGAGCGACCAGGCCCTACAAGGAAACCGTACGGTTTTCCGTTTCCCGATGTTGGACTCACTTGTGCCATTAAATGCATGAGCCTTTCAGGATGCTGTTGTAATTCAATGACATCTGCAAATGTGACGCCATGTTTCATCGTGCGCCCATTTATCACACGATCTGCCACTTGCTGTGTTTCCTTCGACGTGTGATACAACTTCATGAGAACGCGAAGATCTCTCAGGGAAATAGCGGTGAGGTTTTTGTTGAATAATTCCAAATGACGAATGACATCCATACCCGTTGTACGAATACCGTCTAAAATGCGAGCAGCCAAATGAACCACTCCTTGTTCTGTTGTTTCGGATTGGATAATGCCAGTGTATGGACCAATAGAAACGTGCGTTCCAGCAACCAGCGCTTGTCGTCCTCGAATCGCATCGGGACGACCTTTCTGCATGACCTGTATCCCTTCTAAACCATGTTTGCCGAAGCGAAGAGCGCGACGCATTCCATCTTCATCAAAGTTTGACTCACAGAACAGTGCAACAACATCTTCAAGCGGCAATTCAATGACTCCATCCTCATTAATACCATGGCCTTTCGGAAGCAATAAACGGTTACTCTGTATTGCTTTTTCAATATCGTCCCTGGAAAGTGCTTGTTCATCTGTTGTCAGTGCCAATCTTCCAATCATCACATCACGCCGACGCTCACGAGTCATGTTTGCAAGCACCGTCAAAAGATCGTCACGAACATTTTCACGTCGAACTTCTACGGCACGTAATGAGGAAATAGTAATAGGAACAATTATGCGATTTTGTGCATCAAACGTCGGCATCTCATCTCTGCGCCCATCAATTGTCATCATGATGCGTGAATGACCGCTCTTTCCAATGGGATCAACAGTGCCCGACTCAACAAGATCACGCGCAATTGACTTTTCATAATCGTTACGGAATCGAACGACCATATGGCCGCGCAAAGAAGGCGCACCGTATTCATGATTCATCGTAAGCGCACTCAATGTGGCAGGATCTAAAAACCCGTCTGAGGTGATAATGGCAGGATGACGAGAGCCCATAAAAGAGCACTATGAAATCACTTCTTTCCTATTATGTCAAAAAGCCCCTTTCAGGGCTTTTCTCAAGAAGGAAAATGTACATTACCCAATCAAACCCCCCGTCGTATACAGACCTACGGTCAGGAGCGAAATGATGGTCATGAGCTTGATGAGGATGTTGATGGAAGGGCCGGATGTATCTTTGAAAGGGTCCCCAATCGTATCTCCCACGACCGCGGCTTTGTGCGAGTCCGATCCTTTTCCGCCGTAGTGACCCGCTTCGATGTACTTCTTCGCATTGTCCCACGCGCCTCCGCTGTTCGCCATGGAAATCGCAAGAAGCACGCCCGTTGCAAGAGACCCAGCAAGGAGCCCTCCAAGCGCTTGTGTGCCGAGCACAAACCCAACTGTTATAGGAACAACAACAGCAAGGATGCCGGGGGCGATCATTTCCTTGATGGCCGCACCTGTCGCAATGGAAACACAACGGGCAGGATCTCCCTCCGCCTTTCCCTCCATAAGACCTTTGATCTCTTTGAATTGGCGACGAACCTCGGCAATCATCGCGAAGGCCGCGCGGCCGACCGCGTTCATGGTGAGCGCCGAGAAGAGGTACGGCATCATCGCGCCGATGAGGAGTCCAATAAGGACGAGCGGGTTCGCAACATCGATGGCGCTGAGTCCGGCCGACTGCGTGTATGCCGCGAAGAGCGCAAGCGCCGTGAGAGCGGCGGAACCGATGGCGAATCCCTTTCCGATAGCAGCTGTCGTATTGCCAGCGGAGTCCAATTCATCGGTGCGAGCACGTACTTGTTTGGGAAGTCCACTCATTTCCGCGATGCCTCCCGCGTTATCGGCAACGGGACCGTAGGCATCTATGGCGAGGGAAATGCCGAGCGTCGAGAGCATTCCGACTCCACTGATTGCTATGCCGTAAAGTCCCGCTTGGTAAAAGGCCAGACCGACGGCGACACAAATGACAAGGACAGGCAGCATCGTGGACATATAGCCCAGCGCGAGTCCGCTGATGACGACGGTCGCGGCTCCCGTTTCGGATGATTTCGCGAGGTGCTTCACGGGCTTGTAATCGGCAGATGTGTAGTACTCAGTCAGCCATCCAATAACGACACCCGCAATGAGACCTGATGTCAGTGCAATGAAGACACTCAGCGCAACTTCTGTACTGGTGAACATGTTGAAGCAGAGCCATGCGGAACCTGCAATGACAAGCAGGGAACTCATCACAAGTCCGGACTTTAGGGCGCGGTGAATCTGCGTACTCCCCTTGCGAACACGCACAAAAAACGTACCGAGTACACTCGCGACAATGCCAATACCCGAGAGGAGGAGCGGAAAGAGCACTGCTCCATATTCATACCGTGTGCTTCCGGCATCTGTTGCAAACGTAAGACCCAACATCATGGCAGCAATAATGGAACCAACATAGCTTTCATAGAGATCTGCACCCATACCAGCAACATCACCGACGTTGTCACCGACATTATCTGCAATAACAGCGGGATTACGCGGATCGTCCTCTGGGATATTTTTTTCTACTTTCCCTACAAGATCTGCGCCAACGTCTGCTGCTTTCGTATAAATACCGCCTCCTACGCGTGCAAACAAGGCGACGGATGATGCGCCAAAACTAAAACCGGCCAACTCTTGCAAAATCTGATCCACAGGAAGCCCGAAGTAATATGTGAAAATCAGGAACACAGCAACAATTCCTCCAAGGCCCAACCCCACAACGGAAAGTCCCATATTTGCACCAGAGAGAAATGCAATACGAAGAGCCATCGCAAGGCTGGTGCGAGCCGCATTCGTCGTGCGGACGTTTGCGACCGTTGCCGTTCGCATGCCAATGAATCCCGCACAAATGGAAAGGAGTGCGCCGCACAGGAAGCTGATCGTGTTAAATGGCATATCCCACAGCCCTTCCCTTACATTCTGTACGCCGGTGTCAATAAATACGTAGAGAAGGCACGACGCAATGGCAATGAAAAGTATGATGACGACATACTCACGCCACAGGAAAGCCATGGCACCCCGGCGAATTTTAGAAGCAATGGACTGCATGACATCCGTTCCAGCTGGTTCCATACCAATACGCAAACGAAAGACAAGCGCTGTAAAAAGCGCAAGAAAAGACGAGGCAAGAACGCTCAAAAGAAGTAAGGCAAACTGGTCGAGAGACAATGAGAGAGCCATGTCGAAGAGTGGGGAAAATGTCCATCGCATCTTATGCGGAAAAAGCGGGAGTGCCAAGTGCGAAAAAGGCAGTCTACAGAATTCTGCCTACTGCCTTCTGATTTCTGCCTTCTACCCTCTCTACTTCCCCATCGTCTTTACCTTGTTCATAATCTTGCGCTTGGCAAAATTCGCCTGCTTTTCTCCCTCTTTGACGATCTTCTTCACCTCTTTCTTTGCCGTGACATACTGCTTCTTTGCATACTTCTTCGCTTCACCCATTTTGTGCTGCACAGGATCACTCTCCACAAATTCCTTCACATCATTCGCAAACTGGTGGCCATCCTTCTGCAAATGTGCACCAAGAACTTTGGCGGCGGCTTGAGGATCTTTTGCTTTGATAAGTTCTTCGCGAAGCTTTTTGTTAGAGAACACATAACCAGCCATTGCTCCACCGAGAGCACCAAGGAACATAGAAACTTTTTTCATAATCGTAAGGGGGAAATGAGAGATGAATGGTAGCACAAGACGGAAGGAGAATCCAGAATTATGAATTGAGAATCATGAATTATTCTTAATTCTCAATTCCCAATTCATTATTCTCTTCTAAACGCCTTCAACTGATTCTCATTCAAAATCATTTTCAACTCCTCATCATTCGCCTTCTTGGCATTCTCCAGAGACCCAAACTTCTTGATGAGCTTCGTGCGTGTTTTCGGTCCAATGCCATCCATATCATCAAATCCTGACTGCAACATGGCGTTCTTTCCCTGTTTTTCACGAATACTGTTTGCAAATCGGTGTGCTTCATCACGAAGACGCTGCAAAAGAAACTGCGCCGGTGAATCTTTTTGGAGAAGGATCGATACGGGAGAATCCGGAACAAAGATTTCTTCCTCACGCTTTGCGAGGGATGCAACGGGAATGTTCAAATTCAGATCTTTGAGCACTGTGACAGCAATACTCAGTTGTCCTTTGCCCCCATCAATAAGGAGAAGATCGGGACGCGAGGAAAAGGAAGGATCGATTTTTTGTTTTGCAACTTCATAGAGCATGGTGATGCCACGTGGAACAGCAGGGTGCGCATGATGATCAGTATCGAGCCTCTTTTGAAACATGGTCGGTTCATGCACGAGATGTCGGAAACCGACATCGTTGTAATACGGCTCCAATACGGGCTCTATTGCGATGTACACCTTTCCTTTTTTAAGGCTTTGCAGAATCTTTTTACAGAGAAATTGTCCTAGTTTTTCAGATCGATACGTCGGATGAATCCATAGCGATTTCAATTCCATCATTTTTTCCGGATGCGTGAAAAGGCGCACGAATCCGATGATCGATTCTTCATGACGTGCGACGAGAAAATCTTTTATCGAGTGGTCATTCGGTTCAAATACGCCTTCCTTCTTCATAATTTCTTCTATCGTCGTGAGATCTTTTTTACGCGCTTTCCCGAATGTCATCCCCCTTTCTTTCCATATTTTTTCTTCCTCTTTCATGCTGATGCCAAGATGCTTCAGTCGTCGTGTGAGCACTTCTTTGAGCGATGCATAATCATCGATTGCGCCATCCAATCCACGCACGGAGAACGAGCGATAGTGATCTCGCCTGGGACTTCCTTTCTGCATCACCACCATACTTCCGACCGTGAAACTGCCACCCAAATGGGAAATATCGTACCCCTCGATGCGTTCAGGGATTTTCTCTAACTGCAGCGATTCTTTCAGTTGCTCGAGCGCGTTTTTCGTCGAGTCTGCCTGCGCCTCCCATTTGGTGATCATCTGGTCAACTTTGGATTGTGCATTTTTTTCTGCGAGGAGCAGGAGGGATGATTTTTTTCCGCGCTCGGGAACATGCACACGTACTTTTTTTCCACGGATCATGGATATCCACGCTTCAAACGCACCCACACCTTCCGGAATGTCCGACAGCATGATGGCATCTGGAATATCACTGGATTCCCCGTAGTACTGCGGTAAAAATTGCCCCAGGACATCGCTCATGCCATCGTTGTCACCCGTCAACGCACGATGTTCTTCATCAATTACCTTCCCTCCGCGTTCCTTGAGTACAACGACGAATGCACGGTTCATACGGAGCGCGAGTGCGATGTAATCGGTATTTTCACCGGACGTATCGGACACGATCTGCTTCTCCTGCAGTTCCTGTATATACAGGAAATGATCCCTAAGCTGCGCGGCACGCTCAAACTTTTTTTCCTGCGCAGCCTTTGTCATCTGTTCCTTTAGACGGACTTCTAGAACGCGGTATTTTCCTTCAAAGAAATCGAGGACACCTTCAATCGACTCCTTATAATACGTCTCCGGTGTGCAGTTGCCGATGCACGGCGCACTACATTGTTTAATGTGATAATCCAGACACGGCGTAGGACGGTCACGATGGGTACACACAACCTCTAAGGGCATCTGACCTGGTTCTTGGTTCTTCTGTATTTTTTCTTTCACTTCAATCTCCATCTTGCATGTCCGAAACGGGAAGATGCTTCGGAGGAATGAGAGATTTTTCCGCACGAGGTCCGCGCTCGTCTTGGGACCAAAATACTTTGCGCCGTCATCTTCCATTTTTCGCACGACGTCGATCCTCGGAAATGCCTCCTGCGTCGTGATTTTTACATACACGTAATTTTTATCATCCTTCATCATGATGTTGAACTTCGGTCTGTATTGCTTGATGAGGTTTGTTTCCAGTACAAATGCCTCCAATTCACTGTTCACCACGGTCAAATCCACATCGCACACCCTTCGCATCATTATTTCCTTCCACGCTGTATGGTTGGCTGCAGGAGTGACATAACTCTTCAGACGATCCCTTAAATTTTTCGCTTTTCCGACATAGAGAACGTCCCCTTCACGATCCAACCAGCGGTATACCCCAGGATCCGTGGGAGCTTTTGCAATACGCCGACGAAGCGCTGGGAGAGCCGGATTTTCCTTGGAGGAAGACACGGGGAGATTATAGCGTGATGGATGGATATCCGCCGCGCCCGCGGAGGGGCGCTACTAGTCGTGTTGGAAAATAATTTTGTCGTAGCAGCAGCCCTCCGTGGCTGCGGTTATCCCGTAGATTTTGCTATGCTTAGAAATATGGAGCAACCTCTCATCTCCGCCATCGTCCTTAACTACCGCTCTCCGCGGGATACAGTGAAGTGTGTTGCATCCTTAAAACGCCAATCCATTGCAAATCAGATGGAAATCATCGTGGTGGACAATCATTCGGATGATGAATCGATCGGTTGGATCCGCGCGCTCTATCAACAGGATCCCATGGTGCGCATTGTGGAATCCAGATGGAACACGGGGTATGGCCAGGGCAACATGCTGGGCGTTGCGCACGCGAGTGGAAAGTACATTCTCATTAATAATCCGGATACCATCCTCTCATCCGACGGCGTGGAGAAGTTGAAGATGGTCATGGAGCGTGATGAATCCATCGGCATTGTTGCACCCAAGCTGATCTTTGAAGATGGCTCTGTACGGCCATCCGCACGCTTCTTTCCACGGCTCACCGACCTCATCGAAAAACGGCTCGCACCCGGGCGATGGCACACCAGTTATCGGTCGATGATGAAAACATCGGCGGATCTGCAGGATGTGGACTGGGTCGCCGGTGCATGTTTTTTGATAGAAAAAAAAATCTTTCACGAGAGCGGAGGATTCGATCCGCGCTTCTTCCTCTTCTTTGAAGATATAGACCTGTGCCGGAACGTGCAGCGTATCGGGAAAAGAATTGTGTATGTGTCCTCGGTGAAGGCAATCGACCGCAAGGAACGCTTAAGCGGAGGCGGCATTCTCTCCTTTGCGACAAAACGCGCAGCATGGATACACCTCGCAAGTGCTCTTAAATACTTCTGGAAGTGGAAGGGTAGAGTACTTAGTTGATTGGTTGATTGGTTTATTAGCTGATTGGCTGATTGGTTGACTTGCCCTGAGCGAGCGGAGCGAGTCGAAGGGTTGGTTGATTCGTTATTCCGCTTCTGTGGAATCCCAATATGCAGAAAACCAATAAACAAATAAACGAATAAACAGATAAATCCCTCCTCGTTACATCTTGACCATATCCTTCCCTCCCGTTACTCTAAGCGCCCATGGAAGCCATTCGTCTTACAATCCAAGGCCGTACAAAAGAAGAAAACGTAAAGGCTCTGCGCAAGAACCGCCAGGTTCCGTGCGTCGTGTACGGCAACAAGACAGCCAACACGCTCCTCAAGTGCGGTGAGCAGGATCTCTACCGTGCATACGTGAAGGCAGGAGAAAGTACGATTGTGGAGTTGGAATTGGATGGAAAGAACATCCCCGTCCTTATTCACAGCGTTGCATTGGATCCTGTCACAGACCGTTTCCAGCACGTCGACTTTTACGCGCTGGATATGACGAAGAAGGTGAAGACGCACGTGCCGATCTATCTGGAAGGTGAATCCCCTGCGGTGAAGAGCCTGGGTGCGATCCTTGTGACGGTCCACAGCGAAGTAACGGTGAGCTGCTTGCCGAAGGATCTTCCCCACAATCTGCCGGTTGATCTGGCAAAGCTCGCAAACTTCCACGACAGCATTGTGGTTGCAGATATCAAGGTTCCTACAGGTGTGACGATTGAAGAATCGCCAGAGACCGTGCTGCTCACAGTACAGGAACCACGCGCTATTGAAGAGGAGACACCGGTCGTTGCCGCAACAACCGTGGTGGAAGGTGAAGCGGGAGCAGCTCCCGCAGAAGGAGAAGCTGCGAAGACGGATGCTGCTGCACCCGCCAGCGCAGAGAAGGGTGATGCGAAGAAGAAATAACAATGAGACGATCGACGTTCCTTGCAGTGGCTCTTCTTGGATGCTTCGTGCTGACCGCATGCGTCGTAAAGCGATCTCCAACCGAACGGGCCATGGTTGCCGTGATGATCGAAAACCAGGAAACAGCACGCAAATACCATCGCGGCATTGGCGATGCACAGATGGTGATCGAGATGCTCGTCGAAGGCGGCATTTCTCGTTTCGCCGTGCTGTTTGATGCCTCTAGCATGCCGGAAATAATGGGTCCCATCCGTTCACTGCGGCCGTATTTTATCGACGCAGTGTTACCGTACGCAAAGACAATCGTCCATGCAGGGGGAAGCCCCGAAGCATTTGATGAAGCAGAATCCATCAAAAATCTCACCACGATCAATGCACTGCAGTATGCACACAAGGCATTCTTCCGTGATGACATTGCTCCCGCTCCGCACAATTTGTTCGCACATGCAGCGGATCTTCTTTCGCTCCTCCCTGATCAGAAAAAAACACCGTGGCCTCCCTATAAAACAGGAACACTTGGTACCAGTGGAACCGGAGCACGAACAGTCGATATTAATTTCTTCAGTAAAAGTCATAATACAGAATGGACGTACGACCGTTGGTCCAAAACATATACAAGAATAAACGGAGGGATAGAAAGTGCCCTGCATCCGAACAATGTTGTCATTCTGGAGGCCCCCATTACCGATATCGGTGAATACGGACGCCTGACGATTCCCCTAGAAGGAAGAGGAAGAGCATATGTGTTCCGGGAGGGAAGAATGATGCGGGGCCATTGGGAAAAAACAACGCGAGAGAGCGTGTTCCACTTTACGGACACACAGGGCAATGTCATTCCCCTCGCACGCGGAACAACATGGATGACGATCCTTGCGACGCTGGAACGCGTGAGCTGGAAGTAGGCATGATTTACTTCTTCTGGACGAGAAAGAGGGGGAGAATAAAGGGTTTTTTGATGTGTTCCAATTTCTCTATGAGATGCAGATTATTGAGCGCACTTCGCCCAACGTACAGGCTCCGTAAGTCTCCTCCATCCTGCAGAAATTGCTCGATTCTGATGAGACCGCGAAGATATACCGTATCTTTTGAAAAACATCCCGGCTTCGACGTATCACGAATACCTCGCTTGAAGGAGAGCGCTTTACGAAACGCCTTTTCTTTCGTAAAGCCGAGTGCTTGCAGCTCCTTCCAAAGCGCCGCGAATCCCAATCTCTTCGCTCGATCGATGCCCAGAACATTAAGTGCGGCCCATGTCCGTTTGGGATGCCCCTTGGGAAGAACGCGGTTCTGGAGATGGAGCGCAAGTCCCTCCTGCGTCTCCAGATAGTGTGCGACGCCTGCACGCAAGATGGGGTACGGCTGGTGCCGGGCATTCTCCTGCGTGAGTGCATGCGCTTCTATTTCATGCGCAATGAGCGCATCAATGTGGGACGACGTGAACGTCGCATCCTTCCGAATGGCAATGCGCTTCTGGCCTACGGCGCAGTCAGCAACCATGTCCTCACGGAGGATAACCGTCCAATCATGCATGCCATACTGGATGAGCGTCTCCTGGAATCGCTTCATGGCCATTCGAGCCTTGAGTGATTTTTCCGGAGGAACGCCTCCCTCTTCCTGCTGCCGGTATTCCTCGGCCTGACGAAGCAGCGTCGTATCACTGTCGCCGAAGAGAGCAATCGACGCATCCGTGAACGACGCATGGTCTTCGCGGCAGACAAGGAGATCGATCATCCGGAGAAGTTCGTCTCTCTTTTCAGCGAGTAATTGTCCGTACGGCGTATCGTCCGTGCACAGAGATAGAAGCGTGTCTCTCTCTTCCGCTGCGTCAAAGGCAAGAGGGGCATATACAAACTGCGGCTCGTAGAGAGCATTCGTCATTGCGCGCGTGCTCTCCTCAAGAAGATTCGTCGGACGAAGATATTTCATGGGCATCAGACGCCTCTGCACGTCGGTAAGCTGTCTGTCTATTTCAAATAGATCTGCACGCACGATGGCTATGGGAACGTCGAGCCGTGTTGCCTTGCCGGGATCCACAAGAAAACCGGCAATGTCACGGCGTCCCAGCATTACGGGAACCACGATGTTGCTTTCTGTCGCCACAATGGTCTGGATTTTTCGGTTCCCAAGAGTAAAGCGGATTCGATAACGATCCTTTTCCCCCTCGATTGGTTCCACAGCCCCCTCCTTAAGGAGTGTTATGAGGAACGCTTCGCTGATGGTCGTGCGTTCATGCTCCAAAGAAACCGTGGCACGCGCCTCGATTGTGCCGCCGGCCGTCGGAATGGAAATGGTTTCGGTAACGCCGATGGTGGGTACATCTTCCTTTTCCATCTGAGGACGCGTATCACCGAACAGTTGCTCACTCAGGAGCGCTCCTTTTTCCGGCGTGGAAACCTGCAGACCCTTCACG
>CAZEUQ010000007.1:0-20518 GCA_964515125.1 uncultured Candidatus Peribacteria bacterium | reverse complement strand
ACCTCCATGCGCCAGTCGCTTGTTTCTCTCTTTTCCAATCCAGGATCAAGTCTCCCACAGGATGAAAATTGCTTCATCAACTTCCTTATTGTCGGGACAGGTGACAATGATCATGAAGGTGTCGATCTGACAGATACCCTGATCGTTGCGAGTGTAGACCCACAACGCACAAAGAGCGTTGTCATGCTTTCTATTCCCCGTGATCTCTATTTACTGAAAACAGAGAAGATGGGTGCGGGGCGCATTAACAGTTTGTACCGTGATTACAAGTATGCACTCATTCGAAAAGGCCTCTCCAAAGAGGAAGCCTCCAAGGAAGCGATGAGTGAGCTGGAGCAGGAAGTCAGCATCATCGTGAATATGCCAATTCACAGGTCTATCAAGGTGAATTTTTCTGCATTCCAGGAAGGAGTGGATGCCATTGGAGGCATTGATATTAATGTGCCGCAGGATCTGATAGACCCAGAATACCCTGGTCCCAACTACACATACGAAACCTTTACCATGCTAAAAGGTCTGCAACACATGGATGGTGCAACAGCGCTCAAGTATGCACGCAGCCGCCACTCAACGAGTGACTTCTCCCGTTCTGCACGCCAACAACAGATCATCCTTGCCGCTGTCGAGAAAATAAAAGCGCGGAGCATGCTGGCAAACATCAGCCAAATCCGGGAGTTTTTGAATATCGTCTCCAAGAATATCGAGACAAATTTGAGTCTTGCAGAAATGGTCTCGCTTGCGAAACTTGGAGAATCCATCGACCAGCATAAGGTTGTCACGATGCAGCTAAATGCCACGAACGGCATTTATACCAATTTCGTCCTTCCCGGAGGGTTTATGTACGGCCCACCACAGGATCAGTTTGAGGGCGCATCGGTGCTGCTTCCGCTTGCGATGGATGAACACCTGACAATGTGGCAAGAAATCCATGTTTTCACCAATTTGATCTTCCTCCACCGTGATCTGTTTCTCCTTCACTCCAAGCTTGCTGTCCTCAATGGAGGAAAAACCGAAGGAATGGCCAAAAAGGCAGGCGGTGAACTGTACCGCTACGGCTTTAACATCGTCACGATGGAAAACTTTGACGCAGAGCCAGCCCCTGCTCATTCGTACCTTGCACTTACCGAACCAGATCCCAAACTGCAGACCCTCCATAAGCCAACGGCAGAGTATTTGTCGAAATTGCTGGATATTCCCATTGAACCCTTACCCCCCGACATTCTTTTGGAAGACGAACCAGACGTTGTGCTCGTCCTTGGTCCGGAATACCAGTACAAACCATTTGAGAGTCTTGCACGATAAAGTGAGCTAGAATGCTCATAAATCATGCTCACTCCCCGCGAAATCATCGCTGAATCGTGGTCCATCACCATTCGCGAACCAAATCTGCGCAGATGGGGATTTGTCGCAGCACTTTTCGAAACGCTCCGCAGCGTAGAATTGATGCTGTATCAGGGGTATTACCTCTACTTTTTAGTTGTAAAGAACGAAGTCGCAAACTGGCTCTCATTCGAAGTGTTTCTCTTTAAAAATGTAAGTCTGTGGATATTCATCTCCTTGCTTGTTTTCACGCTTCTTCTTCTCATTCTTGAACTGTTCATCCCAACGCTCGCAACCGGCGCCATCATTGGACTCGCTGCGAAGTCGCACCGCAAGGAACCATGCCGCGGAGGGCTTGTGCTTGCACTCTATAACTTCCTGCCACTCCTCGAGATTCACGGCCTTTTTATCCTTTCCAGTTTTGCCGTCATTTTCACATGCTTTTCGTTGATCCTCCGTTACAGCATCGATAGCCCCTTCATGCGTTTTAGCGGACTCATCCTTCTCGCAATGATTGCCGCCATTTCCATCCTCTTTCACTTCTTTGCGGGGTTCAGCGAAGAAGCCGTTGTCATCCGCAAGGTCGGCATTTTCGCCGGCATCGGACAAAGTTTTAAACTCATCGTCAGTTATTTGAGTCACATCATGTTCTTAATTCTTTTGATGCTCGTCATTTCAGTACGAATTGTGATCAACACGGTTCTTCTCCTTCTTATTCCCGCACTCGCCATCGGACTCGGTATGCTTTTGTTCCTCATCCTTCCCGGATTCGTAAGTATCCTGATCGCATCTCTCTTTGGGATGATTCTTTTGATCCTCGCAAGTTACTTCCTTGCCTATCTCCATGTCTTTAAACAAACGGTGTGGACTCTCACGTACATGGAATTGAGCGCAGAGAAAGATTTAGATGTGATTGAGTAATTACTCTTGAATGACGATCCGTTTGGGCTGTTTCTCGAGCATGGCAGACCATCCGCGACGAATGACATCACGACCGTAGCGACTGCGAAGGGAGTCCATGGATTGTTGCAGCTTTTCATCTTCTTCGAGATCTTGCGGCTTTTCAAAGAGTGAATATTGGGCAGGCCCTTCTGCCCGCAAATGCATGAGTGCCATCCCCACTTGATTCCATTTTTTCTTTTCATCAAAAATGCGTGCAAAACAACGTTGAATGTACGGAAGGATCTGCTCTTCTGTAGCAAGTGGCGTCGGCGCTTTCATCTCGTACGATGCAAAATGAAAATCGCTGTCGCGGAGCCACACACTCATGGCACTGCAGGCAAGCCCATGACCACGCATGCGAAGGATGGTATAGCTCAAATGCTCAAAGAGCTGCGCCTCGATAAACGAACGATTCTTCGTCCGAGGGAATGTCCTACAGCGAGAGACCGACTTCGGAGCCACCGTCTCCGTTGTCACCTCATACACAGGTTCTCCCCGCAATTCTGTTTGGAGCTCCGTTCCGGGACGCCCAAAGAGATGCGAGACAATGTCTGGATCCGCCATGGCAAAATCCCACGCGGTCTTCCAGCCATGAGACCTGGCATGCACACCACGCCGGAAACCGATTCCAGGAATATCGTTGATATCACTCTCCCGCAAAAATGTTTCGATGGAGAGGTCACATGCGGATAGGGCAGGTTCAATGACGGTGACACCACGGGGCTTTCGGAAATCACTGCCCATTTTTGCAAGTGTCTTCGTAGGTGCAATGCCTAAGGAAACAGGAAGGTGCGTCCGCTGCCAAATGAGACTCTGCACTCCTCGACCCCATGCAGAAGGATCGTGCGGATTGCCGCCCTGAAGCGATGACAAATCCATGTACCATTCATCAATCGACATGGCTTCTGTGTCGGGACATAATCCTTTTAGGTGCACTTCAATTTCTTCGGATGCAATGCCTGTTTCCTGAAATGCAACGGGAAGTGCCATGGCCTCGGGCACCAGTTTTTTTGCATCGGGAATACGCATCTCCGCAGTTACACCCTTCTTTTTTGCCTCATAACTCGCCGAGGTGACGCAGTTTCCCCCCATCCCTATCGCAAGGAGAGGTTTCCCCATCGTATTGGGATGCAGCCGTTGAAGGACGGAAGCAAAAAAAGCGTCAGCGTCTAAATGGGCAATCATGAGGAGAATTGAGAATTGCGAATTTAGAATTGAGAATGATACGAGAATTTATTCTGTCTCGTACTTCTTATAAGTCCCGAAAGAATTTTGTTTGTCGTAATTGCTTTGTTGTAGAGCGACGAAAAGGCTTCTGGTGAAAGATAATGAACGTCACGCCCAATAAGAATTTGATTCTGTACTTCCGTTAAGGAAGCCAATGCTGTAGAGAAAAATTGTATCTTTTCTTTCATGGAATTACGGCTAAAGCCTTCCGCAATATTCGAGGTAATTGAAACGGCCGCTTGTTGAATTTGCGTTATAAGTCCAAATCTTTCGTCCCTGGGAAAGCTCTTTGTTGCCTCATAAATAGCAATGACAAGCTCATGAGCGGCTTGCCATGCCGCCAAGTCCATAAAAGACTTAATCTTCTGGCCCTTGATTTGAAGAGTGGTAGACATTCTAAATTCTCAATTCAAAATTCTAAATTCTAATATTTTCTCACAATTCCTTTCACAACTCCGGCGACTTGCAATTCATCCAATGCATACAAGTCCGGATACTCGGGGTTTTCAGCTTGCAGATAATATTTTCCCTTATCCTTTTTGAGCCTCTTCAGCGTGAACTCCCCGTCCAACACTCCCACGACAATATTGTTCACTTTTGGCTCGGCACCGCGTTCTACAATCACCAAATCCCCCTCGTGAATGCCTGCGTTGATCATGCTGTCTCCTTTTACACGAAGAAGGAACGTAGAGCTTCGGTCTTTTACAAGATAATCCTCAATACTCACCTGCTCTTCAGCCTGTTCTTCGGCGGCAGCGGCAAAACCGGCAGCAATGGGGCCAAAGAGGGGCAGTGTGAGGATCATTGGTTCACTCACTTCCTGCGTTTGCGGAAGAATTTTGATGCGACCTTTGGGATCCTTCTCAATGTGCTTCTCCCGTACGAGGGTGTTCACCACTTTTGCAACGGCGTTCTTGCTCCGCACGCCAAACGCAACCGCAAGATCCGCAAGTGAGGGTGAATAACCGCGCTTACTCTGAAATTCAGCGATATAATTGAGTACGGTGCGCTGGTGGGGGGTAAGCGACATACAAGAGGGGGAACGAACGTCCACAGTCTAGGTGGACGATTGTCCACTGTCAAATCGATTTTTATCTCGGATTCCCAAGTCATCATAAAACTCTCCTCAAAACAGGGTATATGTGAGAAACTATGTCACCGCTCTTTGACAATTTCTTTGGGTACACTTCTGCCTTCTTTGAGAAGGTAGAAGTTGTGCCTGCAGATCACAGGAGAAAAGCATGTCACTATTCTGGCGGATAATGTGGGCCTTGATCAGGTGGAGAAACAAAACGTACAGGAGCCAATACTCTGGGGAGAGAACAAAAAGAATCCTCACATTCCACCAAGACGGCAAAACCTATGAGCTATGTCAGCACGTCAATCCAGACGGAACCGTCCCGTACACAGCGAAGGAAATTGAGTCGATGGCTGTAACGTGCGCCAATTGCGGCGGACTCATCTTGCCATATACCTGGGTCCAGTGGTTCGTTCCAGAAGACGAAAAGTCATTTCACGCCCCGCAAGGAGCATACTTTGAGCCAAACAAAGGGGCATGGCTTGGATGCCCAAGTCCGAATTGCGGAAACGGATTGCTTGTAGGGGTATGGCTACCAAGCGAGAAAAATCCTCAGCAATGTGAGGTCGTGCCATGCATGGAAATTGGCGTCATTTCGTTCTCCCCGCCACCAGATCAGGCTCAAGAGAACGGCGACCATCATTAGAGCAATAGAGCTGCAGTCACAAACACGCCAGGAAATACCCTGACGTCAGGGGCCTTCGGGCCCCGTTTTTATAGATTCTTCAACCTCTCTTCAATCTTTGTAAGCTTTTCCCGATACGATGCGAGCTTTTCCCGTTCGCCCGTAATCACCTCTTCTGGGGCTCTTGCGACGAATTCCTTATTCTTCAGTTTTGTTTCGATCGATCCAATCAGCTTCGAGAGCGTCTCTTGTTCCTTCGCAAGATTCTTCTTTTCCTTTTCGAGGTCAATGAGTCCGGCCAAGTGAAGGTGTACTTCTGTCTTTTCGAGGAATTGGCTCGCAAGATCCTTCGCCGTAGGAAGTGCATCCTTTTGGATAGTGAGCGACTCGATGCGACCCAAGCGCGTGATATGCTCTCGCTGTGACTCCAGAAGATCGCCCTTCTTCGTGACAATCGTCACGTTCGCCATCTTCGCAGGCTCAATACCATACTCCGCACGCATGCTGCGCACTGCGGTGATTACACCGATAACCAATTGCATATCATCCTTCGCTTTTGCAAATGATGAATCTAGTGGTAATTTTTCTGGCCATGGCTCGAGAATAAGCATTGTGGCGTCCTTCGATTTTATATGAGACCAAATCTCCTCTGTAACAAATGGACAATAAGGATGTAATAATTTTAAGAGAGTGCGTAAAACATAGATAAGAACATATCGATTACGATCGCTTTTCGAGAATTCGATATACCAATCACAAAAATCTTCCCAAATAAAGCTATATAGCTTCTCTCCTATCTCACTTAAACGATAAGTAAGCATGGAATTATTCACCTCATCAATCAGGTCGTTAAGCTGCGAAAGAATCGCACGATGCGAAAATCCAATATCACATTGGGGATCAATACCATCAAAATTTGTTGGTATAGAATGATCTGATTCAATCATCATCAACACAAACCTCGACGCATTCCACAGCTTATTGATGAAGTTGCGGTACCCCGCGATCTTTTCTTCGTACAATTTGGAGTCTGCACCGGGACTTTGGCCCACAATCATCGAAAGCCGAAGCGCATCGGCACCGTACGTGGGGATGATATCGAGCGGATCGATCATCGTCTCGGGGTGACTCTTGCTCATCTTCTTCCCATCACGCGTGCGGATAAGGCCATGAAGGTAGACTGTCTTGAAGGGAATCTGCCCTGTTGCGTACGTCGTCATGAGGATCATGCGGGCCACCCAGAAGAAGAGGATATCGTACCCCGTTTCCATAACGGACG
Organism: uncultured Candidatus Peribacteria bacterium; assembly: GCA_964515125.1. Classification (GTDB taxonomy): domain Bacteria; phylum Patescibacteriota; class Gracilibacteria; order Peribacterales; family Peribacteraceae; genus JALQTW01. The sequence continues at coordinate 14,047 of CAZEUQ010000007.1, read as the reverse complement.
TGGGATGGAATTTTTGAAAGTCAGGGCTTCGCTTTAGAAGCTCGGGGAGATCGAGAGAGAAATCATCGGTCAGCGCAGGATCGATGAGCGTACTCCATGTCCACAAGGCAGAGCTGAACCACGTATCGAGCGTGTCTTCATCTTGTATCCATCCAGATTCTTGTGGCTGCTTTGCACTCACCTCTATTTCTCCATCTTTATACCAAACCGGCACCCTATGCCCCCACCAGATCTGGCGGCTGATGCACCAGTCCTTCAGGTTATCGATCCAGTGAAAGTACGTCTTTTCGAATCGCTCCGGAATGATTTCGATTTCTTTCTTGCGAATGACGTCCTGCAAAATCTGTTTCAAGCTCATTTTTTTCTTCTTCCAGGGAACGACTTCTTTATGCACATCCACGAACCATTGTTCTTTGATCTGCGGTTCGATGATTCCCCCACCGCGATAACTCACGGCCACTGCATGCACGTACTTCTCATCCGTTTTTACAAGGAGTCCTTTCTTCTCAAGTTTTTCGACGATGAGCGGACGCGCTTTTTCGATGGGCATGCCGGCGAATTCCCCTGCGATGGGAAGGAGCTTTCCGCTTTCATCGATGATCTGCTCTTTGTCGAGATCGTGTCGCTCTGCGATCTCAAAGTCGACGGCATCGTGCCAAGGCGTAATGGTCATCACGCCTGTCCCGAATTCGGGATCCACCGCTTTATCCTTAATGACCGTCGCGGTGACGGGTCCGTTGATCCACTCGGCCTCAAACGTGTCACCGTGCTTGTATTTTTTGTACCGCTTGTCATCCGGATGCATCACCACATATTTATCGCCGAATTTTGTTTCGGGACGAGCTGTAGAGATCTGAAAAGGACCATACTGGAAGGTATAAAAAGGAGCTTTCTCCTCTTTGCGTTCAATTTCATCATCGGAAACCGTGGTTTTCATCTTGGGATCCCAGTTCACAATGCGATGTCCGCGGTAAATGAGTCCGTCGTTGTACATCTTCGCAAAGACCTCGTTCACACAACGGTTCAAGATGGGATCCATCGTGTACCGCTCACGGGACCAATCACAACTCGATCCCATTTTGCGCACTTGTGAGCGGATGGTGTTCTGACTTTTCCCGACAAAGTCCGCAATGCGGCGCAGAACTTCTTCCCGTCCGAGCGTTGCCCGAGGATCGGGCATCTTTTCCTCCTTTTGAATCATTTTGATGACAACCGCTTCCGTCGCAATGGCCGCGTGATCGGTTCCGGGTACCCATAGCGCTTCTTTTCCCTGCATGCGCGCGAAGCGGATGAAGATATCTTCCAGCGCAAGCATCACGGCATGACCAAGATGGAGCTGCCCCGTCGCATTGGGGGGAGGCATGCTGATGACGAACGGTTCTTTTGTACTCTTCGCGTCTGCGGTGAAGGCACCAGAATCCTCCCACATCTTGTAGATGCGATCTTCCGTGGCCTGTGGGTCGTAGGCTTTGTCGAGCATCAGGATGGATGATAGCGACAAAAAGCCACAGAACGAAGTCATACGCCTTCTCGATTCACATCTACGCAGAAATTGCTAGTTGTGCTATACTTCCCATGTATGAAGAAAGGAGCATGGACCATCGGCGAACAGCGATTGACTTTCCTAATGAGGGAAGTTGGATCGAATGCCGCAGAATGGGGTCGAGACATACGTGATGAATATCTGGTAGGCCCATGGCAACGCGGAGACAACATCCAAAAGATTGCAGGGCCCTTTGCCGCAGCAGCAAGTACAGTTCTGGAATTGCCAGATTATCTTTTTGCGGGCGCTGTTGATCAACGCGTTGAGCATCCACGAGGAATATTCGGGCGCACGAGACGAGATCTTGGCGAACTTTTAGGGAACGTCGTGCGCCTGCGTCCCCTGAGAGCAGTGCGTTCTGGATGGAGTCTTGCTACGGCAGATATTCCATTAGATGGGATCGACATGCTTGGAGGATTTCACCGTAACTAAATGATCGATATTCCAGACATCGATGTGTCGGATGTTCTCGGAGTAGAGGTTCCCTTTCTGCACATCAATGTTGCAACTGGACTCGCACTAGGGATTGTGGGCTTGATTGCATATGCCATTATCCGTCCAAAATTTCAGAAAGTTTTTGGATAAAAAAGACCGCACCCACGAAGGGATGCGGCTTTTTTTATTTCTAGCTTCTAGCCTCTGGCCTCTACCTTCTCGGCGGCCCTCTTCTCTGTCCTCCAAATCCCCCGCCTCCTCTTCGCGGCCCTCCGAATCCTCCTGGACGTGGCGCAGGTGGCACGAATCCGTCTGGTGGCGGCATCATCTGCTTCAACGAAAGACGCGTCTTCCCTTCCAAGGGATCGTACTCGACGCACTTCACTTCCAACTCCTGACCGACCTGCACAACATCCTCCACGTTTTCCGTACGCTGCCACTGCAGTTCCGAAATGTGAATCATGCCATCCTTTCCTTTTAGAAATTCGGCAATCGCGCCAACGCCTGGAATAATGCGGACAATCTTTGCTTTGTAGACGGTACCGACTTCGGGCTTCGCGACGATTCCTTGAATCCACTCTTTTGCTTTCTCCATTGCTTCTCCGTTTGTGGATGTGATGAAAACAAGGCCGGAATCTTCGATGTCGATTTCCACGCCCGTTTCCTTCGTGATCTTCTGAATCGTTTCGCCACCTTTGCCAATCACAAGACGAATATCGTCGGGATGCACCTGGACAGTTTCGATGCGTGGTGCGAATGGTGAGAGTTCCTTCCGTGGTTCGCTGATGGCAGCAAGCATAACGGCAAGAATCTCCGCGCGGCCTTTCTTGGAGCGCTCTAGTGCTTCCTTAAAGACAGAATCGGGAAGTCCTTTGATCTTAATATCCATTTGGATAGCCGTAATTCCCTTCGCGGTTCCCGTGAGTTTGAAGTCCATATCTCCACCAAAGTCTTCTTCATCTTGAAGATCCGAGAGGATGACGTACTTTCCCTTCTCTTCGTCAGAGACAAGGCCGAGAGCAATGCCCGAGACAGGTGCCGCAATGGGAACGCCAGCCGCCATGAGTGCGAGGGTGGATCCGCATGTTGCCGCCATGGAAGAAGAACCGTTGCTTTCCAAAATTTCGGTAACGGTGCGGATGGTGTACGGGAAGTCTTCCTCCTTTGGAAGAACGGGTAGAAGCCCACGCTGCGCAAGATTGCCGTGACCGATCTCGCGGTTACCCACCATCAAGCGGTTACTCGTTTCGCCAACGGAGAACGGTGGGAAGTTGTAATGGTGCATGTAGCGATCCTCGCGTTCCCCCTCCATTCCTTCGTGAAGTTCTTTGTCACCGGGTGAGCCGAGTGTGCATGTCGTGAGCCCCTGCGTTTCACCACGCTGGAAGAGTGCGGAACCGTGAACACGCTTGGGGAGAACATCCACCATTGTGCTCAAAGAGCGGATCTCTTCGACCTTGCGACTGCTCATGCGAGTACCTTCTTCCAAAATGAGGCGACGCACTTCTGACTTGATGATTTTATCCATGAAATCCTTCCCGTGTGCTGCAAGTTCCTCAAGTTCTTTGGGATCCATCGATGCAAATTTCTCCGTGAGCTTGTCCGCGGCTTGATCCATAAGATCGTTGAAGATTTTTCTGCGGTCGAGCTTCGCGAGCGTATCTTTGATCGCCTTCGTAATCGTAGGAAGTGCGTCTTTCTTGAGGAATTCGTATGCCTCCTTATTCATAAAGGGTTCCTCGAGCGTGAATTTCTCGCGACCGATCTCCTTTTGAATATCCGCAAAGAACTTCGCGATTTTTTGTGCCCACTTTTTTCCAAATTCAATGGCACGGAGTATCTCTTCTTCGGAAACTTGGTTCGCGCCGGCTTCAATCATCACAACGCGTTCGAGGGATGCCGTGACAAAGAGATCCAAATCACTCTTCAAAAATGCTTCACGTGTTGGGTTTAAGACAAGTTCTCCGTTGATGAGCCCGATGCGGACCGATCCTAACGGACCATCAGCTGGGCAGTCGGACAGCGCAACGGCAAGGTTTGCCGCATTCGCCGCGACAACATCGTGTTCATGTTCAAAGTCGTACGAAAGAACGGTGCAGAAGACCTGAATGTCGTTTCGGATGTGCTTGGGGAACATGGGACGGAGTCCACGATCCACAATGCGCCCGAGCAGAACATATTCATCACCGGGACGACCTTCGCGCTTACGGAAGCGGCTTCCTGCAATTTTGCCACCTGCGTAGTATTTTTCTTGGTACACCACTTGGAGCGGCAGAAAATCGACACCATCGCGCGCTTTTGCGCTGACCGTGACGTTGGACATGGCAACCGTATCGCCCATTTGACACAGAACAGATGCATTCGCCTGTGTTGCAAGCGCACCTGTACGGAACATAAGCTTTGTATTGCCAAGCTCGAGCGTGTACTCCTTTTGAGTACTGAGGACCGATGATGGAGACATAGAAGAAAAGAGAAAGGATAGAATGATCCTTTCCTCTTAGAGGACAAAAACACCTGGTGGATTCACATGCGAGGTTCCTTTTTTATTCTTGATACGGGAGCGGGTATTCTTACCCGCGGCGAGGAGGAAACTCAAACGTAAACCCAAGGGGTGTGAACTGTAAAAGGAAAGAGCTATGCACAGTCTACGGCAAATCCTTGAAAAGGAAAACTACTTCTTCAACTTCAACTTTTCAAGCACCTTATTGTAATCCGTCGGTTTGTTCATGCGGAGGTAGTTGAGGAGCTTTCTGCGGCGCGCCACCTTGGCAAGAAGCCCACGGCGTGCAGACTGGTCTTTCTTGTGATCCTGAAGGTGCTTTGTGACCATATCGATCTCCTTCGTAAGAATAGCAACCTGCACTTGAGGTGAACCCGTATCCTTGTCATGCGTGCGGTGCTTACTGATGAGTGTTTTCTTCGTGGTTCGCTTGAGAGCCATAAAAAGGTGGGAAGAGCATAGAGGAAACGGGCCGCGACCCTCCAAAACTTACGAGAAGTGGGAGGAAGGCCCAGTCGGATGAGAAGTGTACGCAGAATTGGCTGGAAGTCAAGATAAACGTGCAGAAGTTGCTAGAAGCGAGTGGCTAACAGACCATCATTTCTCGCTTCTAGCATCTAGCTTCTAGCTACTTGCAGTGGACATCCGTCCACCCTGTGCTATTCTCCCTTCATGATCACCAATATCCTCCTTGGCATTCTCCTTCTTGGCGTTGCAATGGTCGGATGGACCTTGATGAAGAAAGATGCGTCGCCTGTATTCCATGATCGCGATGAGTTAAAAAACAAAATTGACGAGCTGCAAAAAGAAATAAAAGTTGTGGAATCGAAGCGTGATGAATTTGCAGGAAAAAATAAGCAACTTTTTTCGGATAAAGAGAAACTCCAGGCAAAATTGGATGCGCAGGAAGTGATCCTGAAAGATCAGGAAAGAAAAATTACGCGCTTTGAAGCAAAGAAAGAACAGGACGAGAAGATGTTGAATGCAAAGATGGATGAGCTGACGAATGCGAAGGAAAGTTTTGAAGATGAAAAAGCGCGCGTGCGCCGTGAGGACGATGAGCGGCTCGCAATGATGGAAAAAGAACGAGATCGTATTTGGAATGAGCACGAAAACGTGGTGAATGCACTGCTCACAGAGCTCTGTAGTAAGCCAGAATATCGCTTCTCGCATTTTACAAATACCAAGTTGCCAAAAGGGTTCGACGGCTCTTTAAAACCTGATTTTCTCATTGAATTTTTGGGGCAGTACATCATCTTTGATTCCAAGGCGACAAAATCGAATGACTTAAAAACATACATCCGCGACACTGTGAAAAAGACGGCGCAGAAAATGAAGGGGCGATCAGAGATTTATGGAACAGTGTTCTTCGTTGTTCCGGTTTCAGCCATCAGTTCACTCAAGGAAACGACATACCACGATAACGGATACATCTTCCACGTCGTCACACCCGAAGCACTTGCACCTATTCTCGCAATGCTAAAACGCATGTCGGAGTATGAATTCGCCGAGAAGTTTGACCCCGAAGAACGGGAGAACTTTGTGAAGAAACTGGCAACATTTGAGCATCACATCCAGACGCGCAATGCGTTCGATGTCTCCATGGCGCATATAGGATCGGAATTGATCGCTCACCAACAAAGTTTGGATCCCGAACTCGCCCAGGAAATTGAAATGAAGAAACACACCATGAAGCCCGCTATTCCTTCAAAGTCCGATATCGAGCGGCTCACTGCGAATAATCTTCTCATACAATCGGAAGTGCAGAATCTTGTCTCGCCAAAAGCGAGGATCGAGAAGAAGACCATTCGCAAAACAGTGGAGGCTGTAGAAATGGAGTTTGAAGCCTCATCTCTTTGAACCCTAGAGCGCGATGCTTCGCGCGTTGAAGACTGTTCCGCTGTGTCCGCGGGAAGCATCCCGCTCCTGTATCTAATAGAAAAAGTTCACGATACAATCCCCTCCTCATGGACGCGCTCTCCCTCATTTTAGATCCTCTCAACCCCGAGCAGCGAAGAGCGGTGGAAACGGTGGAGGGACCTGTTTTGATCTTGGCAGGAGCCGGATCTGGCAAAACGAGGGCACTCACGCACCGTATCGCCTACTTGATCGAGCGTGGTGTGCCGGCCTGGCAAATCCTCGCAGTGACCTTCACGAATAAAGCAGCGAACGAGATGAAAGAACGCATCAAGCGGCTCATCAAGCTGACGAGTGAGACGGGTGATGAACACGCCGTCATGCCTGTGATGGGAACATTCCACTCAGTCTGCGTGCGCATGCTGCGCCGAGACATTGAGCACATCGGCCGTAACCGTGACTTCGTGATTTACGATACCGATGATCAAGACAAACTGATGAAAGAAACGCTGCTCGATTTAAAGATCCTTCCGGAAGACATAAAACCACGCACGGCTCTTGCGCACATTGGACGCTTTAAGTCCGAAGCCATGAGTGTTCGCGATGTGCAAAGTGAAGCAACGACATCCATCGGAGAACGCTTCGCAAAGATTTACGCGCACTACCAGGCAAAACTACGCGACGCGAATGCGCTCGATTTTGATGATCTGATCTTAGAAACAGTGCGACTCCTCAAAGAGGTTCCTACCGCCTTACATCGCTACCAGGAAACATGGAAATTTCTCAACATTGATGAATACCAGGATACAAATCATGCGCAGTACCTTCTCGTGAGTCTGCTTGCGAACAAGTACAAGAACCTGTGCGCTATTGGAGATCCCGATCAATCCATCTACGCATTCCGCGGTGCGGATATCCGCAATATTCTGGAGTTTAAAAAAGAGTATCCACAGGCCATTTCCATCGCACTGGAACAAAACTACCGTTCCACCCAGCCCATTTTAAGTGCCGCGAACGCTGTGATTGCCGTAAACCCCAACCGACCCGAGAAAAATATGTGGAGCGAAAAAAAAGAAGGCCCAAAGATTGTACTGGAAGAAGTGAATGATGAGCGCATTGAAGCAGAGCATGCCATCCGTCATGTGCTCGATGCACAAAAGAACGGAATTCCCCTCAATGATCAGGTTATTTTGTATCGCACCAATGCACAGTCACGCCAGTTTGAGGAAGCATGTCTACGAAGCGCCGTCCCCTACCGCATTTTGGGAGGGCTGAAATTCTACATGCGCCGCGAAGTGAAAGATGTGCTCGCCTACCTGTATACCATCTTAAATCCCCAGGATACGATTTCCCTTCTTCGGATCATCAATATCCCAAGCAGAAAGATCGGGCAGACGACCCTGCTGAAATTAAAGTCACACTGTGCTGACCGCGGCCTCACACTGTGGCAGGGACTCCTGCATATTGAAATGGTGGAGGGACTACCTGATGCGACAAAGCAAAAACTAAGTCAATTTTCAGAGCTCATTCTCGATCTTCAAAAACGCGCGAAGGAGATTCCCGTGAGTGACGTGATGCACGAGGTCCTCCAAAGGACGGGAATGGAAAAATGGGTGCGGGATGAAACGGAAGAAGGCGAAGAGCGGTGGCAAAACATAGAAGAGCTCTTAAGCGTTGCAAAGAAATATGACAGCTTAGAACCCTGGACAAGTTTGACTAGTTTTTTGGAGGAAGTCGCGCTCGTCTCGGAGGTAGATAAGCTCGATCAGGTGCGTGATGATGCATTGACGTTGATGACAGTACATCTCTGCAAGGGCCTCGAATTTGAATCGGTCACCATCGCCGGTGCAGAGGAAGGCATTTTCCCGGTAAGCGCAGCCCTGTTTGATCGCGAGCAACTGGAAGAAGAACGGAGACTGATGTACGTCGCCATGACACGTGCAAAGACACACCTGCGCATCTTCCATGCACGGTCGCGCATCCTCTGGGGTAATACACAAAGCAATGCCCGAAGCCGTTTTTTGGATGACCTTCCACCCGAGCTGACTGATGCCATCAGTGATGACCTCATAAGTCGCTTTGCATGGGGAACCGGAAATACAAAAAAACGATCATCCATAGAGCCCTATCGCCAAGATGCAGATGTTTCCCCATGGGCAGATGACATGAACCAAGATCATGAGACCAATTTAGAACCAGGAACGCGCATTGCGCACCCCACGTTTGGCCCCGGCATCATCAAGAGTGTGCGTGGCGATATTCTGGAAGTGGAATTTGAATCGGGAAAGACGAAACATCTTGCGGCAAACATCGCACCCATCACACTTGCTCCATAAACCTCTCCCGTAACAGCGAGCCTGCGGAGGCGCAGCTGCCTTCTGATTTCTGCCTTCTGACTTCTTTAGAGAGAATACTGCGTTCCTGCAATGGACGTGACCGCAAGCGGTACCCATGCAAATTCCAGACTTCCGTCGTAGAAACGGATGCTCCCATTGGAACCGGCAGATCCCAAATTGCTCAACGAAACCTGAAGAACCGTTGTCTGCACGATGGGGTCGATGACCGTAATATCTCCGTACAGCGTAAGCGTTCGCGGCCCACCTGCGAGAGAACCAATGAATTCATCAATGTGATCACATGTGATCGTCTGGCTTCCCGTAGAACATGGGATGGTATTTGACGTGCCATCGGCACCAAGACGAACATCGGCCAGATTGAGGTTGTTCGTAAAGAGGGAGAACGTGATGGACGTCAGGTTGAGACGGGCACTTGCATCCGATGTACGACCCTGGAAACGGAACGCACCGAGCGTGCGCTGCACTCCTCCAATGAGCAAGTCCTTCTGCACTCCCGCATTAGTGATACTACTGATGACCGCACGAGATGTGAGGAACACATCAAACGTTTCATGTGAGGAGACTGCGTAGGGGTTTCCGCTCCATGCACCATTTCCTTCCACGAGAAACTGTGCAATCTGCACAACGATCTGACTTGTTCCACCATCATTTTTAGAGCGAATGTCGGCACGAACATAGATATTCTTCTCGTCACGCTTGGGGACGGTAAAGGCATTCGATGGGAGCGAAAGTGTAAAACGTCCCTGCACCGCTCCCGTCGGGAAAGCACGCCCCAAAAGATGCCTGTTCTCGTCATAGACAAGGAGCGAGCGGATATCATTTTGTTGGGTGCCAAAATCGACGTGTATTTTCGTCACATTAAGAGGTTCTGCGTCGGAGAAGAAGGATGCAGCTCCGAGAATGGGTGACATCTCACCAAGAAGGAGGAGTTGCGAACGTGCGGCAGTATCGCTCATCGTGTCGGTCATGCCGCTCAATGAGGAGCTGGAAGACGAAGAAGAACGCACCGATGATGAACTGGAGCTGCGGAAAGAACTGGAAGAAGAATGCTCTGCGTCATAGACGACAAAGTTGTAGACAAGAATGGCCATATTGCCACGCGTGAGGAACGTGCCCGGTTCATGGCGTGCAAGATCAAGGTCCAATGAAAGGGCTTTTTCCATATAAGGTGCATACCATTGCTCCCCCGTTTGCTGTGCACGGACAGGAATATCAAAAATGCCAAAGAGAACTTTCAGCGCTTCGGCATAATTCACGGAACGGGTTGGATTAAATGTACGGGTGCAACGGGAGACACAGGAATCGGAGGGAGGATTTCCATGCACGATACCAAGTGTTTTTGCTCGACACACGAAGGGCTCAAACCAGGAACCTTCGGGAACATCGGGAAAGCACCGCGGAGCGTAAGGACCATTGTCACGACGCAAATTCATGACGATCTTCATATACTCCGCCCGGTTGAGCTGCTGTGTTGGACGAAAAGAGCCATCGGGATAGCCCCCAACAATGCCACGATCTGTCAGGTTTGTGACAGCCTGCTCTGTAAAAGAATCTCCCGGGGAATCGGAATAGGGGTACGAAGATTGCGCAAATGTTGCCGAGATACCGGTGAGAAGAACCGCAAAGAGACCGAATGCGAACGTGCGTTTCATAGAACGGATGGAGAAAGACGGAGACTACTACAGCATGCTCTCTTTTTCAAGAAAAAAATCCCGCTCGTATGCGGGAAGGGTTATGAAGCATTTCCGTCCATCGCTTTAGCAAAACCTTCTTTCCGCCTGTAGCGGAAAGGAACAGGATACCGAAGCGCAGAAACAATTCATCACGTCCCATACTTTGACAGTGCGGTCCGTGCCTGTCAACCTTTCCTCATGCTTCAAGATGATGTGCGAGCAACATGCAAGGCGTTTGGACTTACGTTGAATACCGATCTCGGCCAACATTTTCTGATTGATGAAGAAGTTCTTGCTGCAATTGTGGAAGGTGCAGGAATAGAAAAAACGGATGAGATCGTGGAGATCGGTCCAGGAATCGGCGTGCTCACACGGGAATTGATAAGCCGTGCGAAGCATGTGACGGCGATTGAACTTGATCGCCGCTTTACGCTCATCCTCAAGATGCTCGATCCTTCTAAGAAAAAACTCACGATTGTGGAGGGAAATGCACTGCAAACTCCCATGCCAGACCACCACTATAAGATTGTGGCAAACATCCCCTATCACATCACATCGCCGCTTTTACGACATGTTTTCCTGGAATCTGCTATTACACCATCATCGTTGACCCTCCTGCTACAGAGAGAAGTTGCGGAAACCATCTGTGATACGAAGAATGCCGGAATGCTCACGATCCTCGTCGGTCTCTTCGGCACGCCGTCCATCCTCACGACCGTTCCGCCGGATGCATTTCTTCCGCCGCCAAAAGTGGACTCCGCTGTATTGCACATCGAAAGTTTTCCATCGCCCAAGACATCGCGCGTGATGATGGAACATCTGTTCGTGCTCACCAAACATGCCTTCAGCGGAAAACGAAAAATGCTCCGCAATACCATGGGGTCACTGCCGGGCGGACTCAATGCACTGGAAAAAGCGCACATCGATGCCTCGCGCCGTCCGCAGACTCTCTCCATAGACGAATGGATCGCTCTCGCACATGCGATCCATGAACCGCTCGTCTCTTAGTTACGGCTTCCTGCTAGGATTTCTCGGCACACTCTTCTTTTTGCAATGGGATATTCAAGACCACTATCCACGTGCGGTATGGATGGTCATGAGTGGATTGATCGTTGTGTGCGGTGTCATGATTGTCACAACGCAAAAACGATACGGCTACTTCCTCGTAGCGATAACAACGACCTGTGGCGCAGGACTTTCACTCCTCATCGTGATGCATATGACATCACGTGATGTGAAAGACACGCTGATCTACAGCGCAAAGGAGAAAACGGTGACAATCGCAGGGATCATTGCAGACGAAGCGGATATCCGCGATACCAATGCACGGTACACCGTGGATGCTTCGCTTATCACGGAGCCGGACGGACAGACGCATGCTGTGATCGGGAGAGTTCTGATTGTTGATTACGATAGCTGGCCCGCACTCTCGTATGGAGATGCCATCGCCGCACGAGGAAAACTCTCGAAACCGGGAATGATTGACGATTTTGATTATGAAAAGTACTTGAGTCTCTCCGGTATTCAATCCGTGATGTATCGTGCGAACGTGAAGAAGGTGGAGAGTGGACATCGATCTCACATCATGAGCGCCCTTTTTACAAGCAAACGATGGTTCGAGCGCCGCATCACACGGCTCTACCCGGAACCGCATGCATCGCTGGCTGTGGGAATTTTGAGTGGTTCACGCGGCATGATGCCCGATGAATTAACAGACGCATTTAAGGCAACAGGACTTACGCACATCATCGCCATCAGCGGGTTCAACATCACGATCATTCTCACGCTCCTCTCACGCCTGTTGTTTTGGATACCGCGTCGGATGAGGCTTCTTCCGCTGGTTGTGGGAATCACCGCATTTACAATTTTCACTGGAGCATCCGCATCGGTCGTGCGTGCTGCCATGATGGGAATCCTGGGACTCATCGCCCTCGAAACAGGCAGACAAGCGCAGTCGAGGCTTTTGATTCTGTGGACGGCCTTCTTCATGACGCTCTGGAACCCAAAACTGCTCTGGTTCGATGCAGGATTTCAACTTTCCTTTCTGGCTGTCATCGGTATCACCGAAATCACGCCGAGACTGGATGCCATGATGCAACGCATTCCCGATACTCTCGCGATCCGCACCTCTCTTGCAGCAACGCTCGGCGCACAGATCGCAACCTTTCCGCTCATCACGTATCTCTTTCACCGCATCGCCTTCATCGGGCTCCTCACGAATCTTCTCGTTGCACCACTCGTGCCCCTTGCCATGCTCTTCTGTTTTCTCGGAACGATGATCAGCGTGGTGTTCTTTCCGCTCGGACAAGCAATCGGCGTGTTTGGATACCTGGCATTGGATTTGATTATCAAGATTGCCGTCATGGGGGCATCTTTCCCTTATGGGAACATTACATTGTAAGAAAAAATACAAAAGAACCGAAGAACCGAACAAATCAAAAATTCCAATACAAAATTGTACCGCCCACTATTTTAATCTTTATTTTATATTGTTTGGCTCTTGGTGCCTCCGTATTGGTCCTTTCGTATGCCATCTATAAAGATACGTTTTCGTGGGTCGACTCGAGAATCGATGCTTTACCAGCCCTACCTCATCCGGCTCACGGTCTTTAAAGGTAAATGCATGGGAGATGACACGAGTGCCTGCTTTCAATTCCCGATCAAACTTCGGTGCGAGCTTCGTCATGTATTCGGGGGAGAGATAGAGGAAGATCACATCGGCATCGCTCACGTCATCGTGCAAAAAATTCCGCATGCGCATGGTGATGGTCTTCTTCGAAAGCCAGATACGGAGTTTTGCAAGGAGGAATGCACCTGTTGCAAGTTCATACCCCGTTGCATGGATGCCCGGTTCCCGTTTTTTCGCAGCGACGAGCAGTCGTGCATCACCTGCGCCCAAGTCATACACCCGATCCCCCGATTTCAGCTTTGCAAGATCAATCATTCCCTTCACCACAACATGCGATGTCGGGACAAATGGAACGCCACACCACACATTCAAAATGACGGTAAGAAGAAGAATGACGAAGAAGAGAAGCAACACAAGCACGAGGAGCGTCGCACATACAACGCCCAGCAGTGGCAAGAGTGCAAGCGACATTCAGATGAGCACGAAGCCCAAGAACGTGAGCAGTGCGCCCCACACAATGAGAGCAAATCCTGCGAGCAAAGCGGTAGCAGGCGTGAGGAACGAGAGTGCGGTTTTTGCGGGAATATCGGGCCACCAGGTCAGGAAGATTCCTTTGATGAGCGTGAGCCAGGCAAGGAGAATGACAAGGCCTTCGGCATCCCACGAAAGTGTCCACTTCATTTTCAGAAGAAGTATCGCAAGAATGGCTATAAGAGCGCCGATCAGGCGAAGAGAAATATCATCCTTCATCCATTTTTTCAGCCACGACACGGTTTTCTTTTCAGAAAAAATGAGCGGGAAACCAAGAAGGTAACACACGACGCCAAGCGTCATGGCAAAAGTTGAAAGGGTCATACGGTTGGGGGAGGGCTGCGAGAAGGATATCAAAATACGAAGTGAGTGGAAAGTCACTTAAAATCGGATTTGAATCGAGAATGGAGAATGATGAACCCAGATTCTCAATTCCCAATTCCCAATTCTTCGCGGTCTCTGGTACACTTCCGCCGCCCGTCTTCATGATCTTTTCTACCACGGCCCCATCGTCTAACGGCT